>JAPOXY010000261.1:0-7613 GCA_026706845.1 Gemmatimonadota bacterium | reverse complement strand
CGAGTCGGGCTCGAAGACGAGCTGGACGGCGTGCTGCGGGCAGAAGTAGTCGTGCGTCCTTTGACCAATCGCACAACCGCATCTTGAATGCGTTTTTCCGTTTGCACATCAACAGACGACGTGGCCTCGTCTAAGATCAAAATTCTGGGATCGTGTAAAATAGCCCGTGCAATGGACACGCGCTGCCGTTCACCTCCCGAAAGCGATTCTCCGCGCTCGCCGATAAGCGTATCATAGCCATCGGGTTTTGTCACGATAAAGTCGTGTGCATGGGCAGCCCTGGCCGCTTTCACAATCTCATCGAATGTCGCGCCCGGCTTGCCATAGCCGATATTTTCTGCAATACTGCCCGAAAACAGAAACGGCTCTTGCAACACAATGCCGATTTGAGACCGCAAATCCTCCAGCCGAATATCGCGCAAATTCACCCCATCGACCTCAATACTGCCGCGGTCAACATCGTAGAACCGACAAATCAGATTTACCGTTGTCGTCTTGCCCACGCCGGATTTTCCCACCAGTCCGATCATCTCTCCCGGTTTGACATCGAGATTGATTTCGTGAAGCACGGGTTTACTCTTGTCGTATCCGAACGTGACGTCATTGAACTTCAAGCGACCCTCAATATGCGGCATTGGCACGGCATTGGGATCTTGATACGCTTCGGAGGGCGTATCGATAATCTCAAAAATGCGCTCTGCACCGGCCATTGCGCGCGTCATCCAGGAATTGACCATCCCAAACCATTCCAGGGGACCGTAGAGCAACATCATATAGCTGTAAAAAGCCATCAAAGTGCCGAGCGTTAACTCCCCATCGATCACCTCCAGACCCCCGTAATACCACACAATAATCACGCCGGCCGCGGTCAATAGGGTCATCGTTTTATAAAAAATGCCCCGGTTGACCTCTGTAGTAATACCGATGCGCGTCAATTTATCATTGCGCCTTTTGAACACCCTGATTTCCTGCTTTTCCTGTGCAAATGCCTTCACCACGCGAATGCCCGTGAGCGCTTCATTGACCCGCGCCATAGTGTCAGACCAGGACTGCATCCAACTGGTAAAATATTTCCGCATCCGCCGATAAAACGCATACCCCCAGATCATGATTAACGGAACGGGAATCAGCACCAGAATAGCCAGTGACCAACTCATCATAAACAGCGCGGCGAGAATCCCCAGCAACATCATCGCTTCGATCACCAGATAGGGCAATCCATCGACCAAAAACATCTGTAAACGACTGCTATCGGTCGTCACGCGGGACATCACTGCGCCAACTTGCCGTTTGTCGTAAAATTGCAGGGATAGCAATTCCAAACGCCTGTAAAGCTGGCTGCGGATATCCGCCGTCACCCGTGCGGAAAGCCACGTAACTGTCCAACCGTGCGCCCATTCTGCCCCCCAGGTTAGCAGCCGGATACCCACCAGAATCAGCACGAGCCAGCCGAGCAAGCTGAGCCGTTCGTCGTACAGCGCCTCTACACCCTCGGGCAGCACCAATACATCATCGACAATGAGCTTAGTCACGTAAGGCGGAATCAACTCGGCAACTGTCGTCACAATAGACGCCAGAGCCAGCACAATCGCGCGTATTTTGTAGGGCTTCAAATACGATGCAATGCGTCCCAACGTTGCAAATTTGTTTAAACAGGCCGGACATATCCCATTTTTTTCGGGCAATAGCCTACCACACGATTCGCAGATTGTGCGATCCAGATGCGCATTGATAAAAAATTCTTGCCCCTTGCGCAGTTGCTCAATCCCTCGCGTGGTCTCCGAAAATTTTTGTGCCTGCGTCAGGGAATACGGAACATGAATGGTCGGCTTATTTTTTCGATGAATTTCCAGACGCGCACCGCCCACCAGAGCCTCTGTTCGCGCCAGTTCTATTTCTGAAATAGGAATATCTGCAATCGCGCCATTTTGCCGCACCAGTACGCGATTGCGCGTCACCACTACCCACTGATTTCCAAAGTCGCCTTTTTCATCCAGATCGGTCTGCACCCGGATAAGTTCATCTTCCCCTTCGGGCAAAGCGTGTTTCAACCAATTCAAACTATGTCCATTGTCCAGTAAACGATCCATTATTTGCTCCTGCATCGGGCGGCTACAGAGATACGGCCCTGCATTTCGCGTTTGCACCATTATTGTTCAGACAAAGGTCGTGCATAAAGTGTTTCACTATCTTCACCTCAACATCTTTTTTCGCAATCGCCACCGATCCGACATAACCCTTCGCAGGTTCAAGGTGTCGCAGCGTCCAATCCCCTACATTGCCTTTTTTTATCCACAACAATTTTGCCTTGCGTCCCAAACTAACTTCAAAATTTTTTAATGACTGAACAAGACCGGTGCCCACAGCTTTCAGATATGCCTCTTTGCGCGTCCAGCAATGAAAAAAAGCCCGACGTTGTTCTTCTCGCGGCAACGCGCGCAACCGCTTGTATTCACCAGGTGCAAAAAAACGTTTCGCAAGGTCCTGCATATGGCCGACCTTGCGACTGAGGTGCTCAACATCAACCCCAATGTCAAAGCGCAGAGAAACCGCAATAAGGGCCAGTCCAGCCGAATGGCTCAGGTTGAATCGCAATTGGGATTTGTCCCACGGGGATGCCAGAGCGGGTTTGCCGTGTTCGCCATAAAAAAAAGCCAGTTCACCTGGCTTGCACTCCATGTATTTGGCGAGAATCGCGCGCAGACATCCCCGTGCGGCAACAAAATGCGCCCGGTGCTTTTCAAAGAGAAACCTGTCGGCGCGCATCCACTCATCTGCCGATAGCGTCTCGGTCAATATATGACCATCAAATGTCTCGCGCTCTAAATCCACTGCCCAGACATGGGCCGTATCAGTTTGCAAAATATCCATATCTCTTGCACTATCTCAGCAGATTTATCCCGTCATTCTCAAACACGCCTCATAAGTCTCAAAGCGTTCGCCTTCGGTCTCTTCGGGATCGACCAGCTTAAGCCACATTCCCTGATCCTTTTTCTTTCCGCTCAACTGCCTGCGGCTGCCCAAATTGGCGGGATCTGCACCGTGCCAGACCACATCGCCATCTTGTAAAAAGATAAATTTATTCCGATATCGGTCAACAATATCCCGCTGACGGTCCTGGTAAAGCAGTGCCTGCTCACAGGTGGTGCGACGCCAGCTTTCCACAATTTTTTCGCTATCTGTGCGCTCTGAATCAAACTCGGCCAGAGGCGCGAATACCTCGCTCTCAAAATCAATCTCGCGCAGATCAACCGTACCAAAACCGCGTCTGCCTGCGATCAACAAATGGTTGCGGTCGCGCCGAAATGGCGGGTTAGGCCAATCAGATGCGGGATCGTGCCCCATCAAATGGGTACCACAAGCATCTGTAGCGGTTACATGGTCACCGGCTAATAACGCATTACAAATACGCCCCTGCCCGCCCCATTCTCTACCCCATTGCCCGGTTAGTGCATCCACAATATTCAGACAGGGTTGGGTGATCAATCCCAAATCGGGCAACACATAAGACAGGCGGATAAAGTGGTGATAATAAGATCTCACACGGCCGTGTGGCAGCGTGATTGGAGGCAGGCCAAAAAGGTTTTTCATGCAAAGCGTAACCCCCATAAACAGATGATTTTTCATCTTTGCCACAGAAACCACCTCAGCCCCTTCAAAACACGCGCTGAGCGTATAGCGATCAAACATACATCCGCCACCCGGCACATCATACTGTTTGAACGGCGGCGCATTTGAATCGACAAATCCCACATCGTATTCTTTCAAAATATGCGCGTAATTAAAATCCTCACCCATCAGATGTTCGCGCGTATAGGGATTGGTATCCGTCGCAATAATTTCCGCACGGGTTCGTTCTCGCAACAAGCGCAAAACAGCGCGTGCGACCATATCATCGACCAACTCGCGCCGCCGTCCCATGTAGTAAATAATGCGGTTGTGGAGCTTCATCATATTGAACTTAATCACAATCCGATCGGCTTTCTCCAGCTTTTCCCACGACCGATGCAATGGGTTTGTAATGCGGCGCAACGTCCGGTATATTTCTTCCTCTGACGCCCGCCAATTACAATGCGCTGCGCGAACCTTGTAGTTTTTTTCTGCCATTCCAACCTCTGTGGTTAAATGCGATGATATTAGGACTGTCTTATTGTACCTATAAAAACGAAAAATGAAAAGTGAAATAATAAAGTTTTTCTTATATTGACTAAATCTAATCCCGGATGAAGTGGTATTCAGACAGGTATTTTTTATGCTCGCAGGATTCATATCCCAATCGCCTCTTACCCCTCGCGAACTCACCTACTCGCTCACCCGCATGGCAGACGGCCTTGTCGTACATCAAAAAGCGCACCAAATCGTCTTTGCCCCGCATATTGCAGGCGTTGCATTCGCGCCAGATTGGCGTACTACATCCCCAATTTGCCAGACACAAACGGGACATATTGCCTATCTCGACGGTGAATTTTTTAACCGCGCTGCGCTGGCTCGCTCTGCGACCTCTGATCCCGAATTTTTGATTCAATCTATCACGGGCGAACGCGAACACTTGAACCGCATCGACGGCATTTTTGCCGGCGTGGTTTTTGATACGCACAAAAATGAATTGCACATTATCACTGATCGCTATGGCTTGCGCCCGCTCTACTGGACGCGCCTGGGCAATCGCATTGCATGGGCGTCTCAGACCAAAGCATTCCTCGTGTTTCCCGAATTTTCGCCTGTGATCAATCCCGTTTCTCGCGACATATTTTTTTCTACCGGACAATTGCCTTCTGATCACACCTGGCTCAAAGACATCACGCCCGTGCCTCCTGCAACGCAAATGACATTTCGCATCTCAGATGGCAGCCTTACACAGCGACGCTACTGGTCCTGGGATGAAATTGCTCCCCTTACGGGGTATCACGACCAACGCGAATTGGCACGGGAATTGGGCACACGCTTTCGCACTGCCGTAGAACAGAGAACCACAGGACGAACTGGTCTCGCCCTCAGCGGTGGTCTCGATTCGCGTGCGATCCTCGCCGCCCTGCCCGGTACGCCTCAAATCTTCACATTCGGTCATCCCGACAGCGCAGATGTTCGCATTGCAGCCCAGGCCGCATCCGTAAAAAACGCACCACACACTGTCTTTCCTCTTCACAGTCAAAATTGGCTCTTGCCGAGAATCTATGGCCTGTGGTATGCCGATGGCGCGCTCGATCTGCTCCACATGCACGGCATTGAACATCTCGACCAACAGAAAGAAGCCTGTGATATTTGCTTCAACGGCGCAGGCGGCGATGGATTGGCAGGCGCAGGCCATCTATTTCATCCAAACGGACTCTCGGCTTACCTGAAAAATAAGCTACACATCCAGGCAGATCGCAACACGGCCCAACACCTCAAAACCGCATTTAGTAAAGCGGGATCGGCACACGCTTTTTACATAGACTGGCGCATGCGTGGGTTCACCATTCACGGTCCCCGTCTGGGACTTTTGCACGGCCTCGAATACCGCTTGCCATTCCTGGACAATCAGGTGCAGGAATTTCTCTATTCTATTCCCCTGCAACAAAAAGCCAACAATCGCCTCTACCGACAAATGCTTCTTCATACCTTTCCCGAATATTTCGATAATATTCCCTATCAGGCCACGGGATTCCCCATATCCCGTTCTCCCTGGACCGTCAAAATTCTGCGGGGGCTCTCCGGATTGCAAAACCGCACGCCCCAGACCTTTGCCGATTACGCGAATTGGTTGCGCCAATCGCCGGGTAAAAATTTGTGCGATCATATTCTATACAACACATCTCACACCTCCAAACTCTGGCAACGCCACCTCGCCGGTGAAGACCACACGATCATTCTGGGACGCTACCTGACCTATCAACTCTATCTTATCCAACTTTTTGATGGCAAATACCGCACATCAGAAGAAGTGGCTGAACTATTGAAAATTACCGCATAAAAAAACTGCCGCCCGAAAAATCTCGGACGACAGTTTCTTTCTCTGTATTTCCTCTTTCTTCTCACCACTCCTTCTTCCAGAACAACCCTATCGATCCGCGTCTGCGTCGATTATTCGTATCTACATTCACCTCTTCTATCTGACTCGCCTCCACTATCACTTCTGGGAAGATCTCAAACTCCATCGCCGCTTCATAAGCCGTGCTCGAAAAATCCTGTGCATAACTCATAAACAACCTGTCACCAATATACTTGCCCAATCGAATCCTGGGGAGATTGTCCTCGCCAATATCGACCTCTACCAGATCCAGACGCAATTTTTGCCCAATGTGGCGCCCCAGGCGATTTGCAACAACCCCCGCAACCAGATCCAGCGTGTGTTCGCCGGAAAATTGAAATTGATCAGCCGGTCTGCCTGTCAACAATAGAGATGCAATATTCCCCACATCCTCTCCAAGTGGCTGATCGCTTTCAATGTCAAACGAAATCTGTGGATACGTCAATGTCCCCCCCACTGTGACAATAATATCAACAGGCTCAGGCCTGGCGCCCTCTGTAATCACAGCGCGCACGCGCGTCTCGGCGCGAATATCCAGATCGGGGTTCCAGTCGGGCCTGCCTCGAAATAGAATTTCACCTCGTGTAATACGCAAGCGGTTGTTTTGCCATATGTAATTGCCCCGGCGGCTCGACATCGTGCCGTAAATACGCGAATCTTCGCGATTTTTTATTATATCCAGATCGCCCCCAATTTCGACCTCAAAGGCCGGATCGCGCAACCACACCTGTCTGTCAGCAGACACTTGTAGGTTTATTTCCGGGTCCCTCAGAAATGTCGGCATTTCCGGGCTCGGTTCTTCAAACAATTCCGTCAATCGAATCTCCGCCTGTTTCGTCGCCAGGCTCGGTACTCCGAGCAATTCCGCCAGGCGAATCTCTGCCTGTTTCATCGCCAGTTTACCCTCAACTTTGATGCCTTGCAGCGTTCCTGTTATCTGCAATTGACCGTCTGTCACGAGTTGTAGTTCTGGACGGGCAACCGGTTCAAAACCGCGGAATTGTGCAGACAAATCCCATCTGCTCGGCAAAAACCCCTCAAGCGTTATATCGCCGGAAAGATTCGCCGAAGGCCCAATCACAAGACTGTCAAGCTGAATTTTCCCGTCGCTAATTACAGCACGTCCCGAAACAGGTGCGTGAGATCGATTCAGATCGGACAAGTGGAATACCCCGTCTCGAATTTCGATCTCTCCCTGAATATCCGGTTGCTCAAAACGACCACGCGCCTCCAGGTCGAACGATAAAATCCCTGAAATTCCCTCACCGGCACCAAAAAACGCGTTTGAGGCTGTGCCAAATGTCAATCTCTCGGATCGTTTTATTCCGACCAATTCTGTTTTTTCATCCGATAAGTTCGGGCGCGTCCTCAACCCGATCCCCTCAGACAGAGCGCGCAAGTGCACATCACCTGTACCTGTAATGGGAAAACTGCCAAACAGTGCCAGCACTTCATCTCTATCGGGTACGACTTTCACGTCAAAGTGTATCCTTTCATTGCCCAGAGACGCTTCTCCTGTGGCACTATCGAATCCCACACCCGATATTTAGCCCTTTGCAAGAGCGAATTGAAAAAAAATCAGGGGATCGGTCAATGTGCCAGC
>JAPOXY010000260.1 GCA_026706845.1 Gemmatimonadota bacterium | reverse complement strand
GCTTTGTGTCAACAAGCCTAAAGTCTCGCCATACCCCCAATGGTGGTGTCAACCACCGGGGGAATCATGTGGCAGGGACAAGCCCACTGGCTTTAGCCGTGGGTGGTTGACTTCAGTCCCCGCAGTCTTCTCCGCCACCTTAATCGACGCTGTCTGATCTTCATCGCCCAACCCCATCCCCATCGCTATGGTCTGAATCTGATACGCTGCCGCGCCCATCAAATTTGTCGCACCCAGTGAAGCGGCCATCTGCGCAGCCAACCCGAGATCCTTATGCGACAATCTCAGCTTAAAATAGGGTTCAAAATTTCGCACCAGTGCGCGGCGCTTAAAACTCCCCTGCAAATGCGACGAATTTGCAGCCGTATTCGACATCACATTCCACAACACACCCACATCCAATCCCGCAGCAGCACCCATCGCAAAAGCCTCACCCAACAGCGTAGCAACCGAACACGACACCAGATTATTGACCAGCTTAGTCGTCACACCCATGCCCAACTCGCCACAATAAAACTGCTCGTCGCCCAATGTATCCAGCACATCTTGCACAGACGCCACCACATCGGCATCGCCGCCGATCATCAGCGTCAATCCTCCCCGTGCCGCGTCTGCCGGACCCTTGCCCACAGGCACATCCAGCATATACCCGCCCTTTTCCGCTATAACCCTGCCAACCCTGCGCGTCGTATCCGGGTCAATCGAACTCATATCGATATAAACCTGCCCCTCCGACAACCCGGAAACAATACCATCCGGTCCCAAAGCGACTTGCTCAACAGCCTGTGGCGTCGGCAGCGAAGAAATAACAACCTCCGACTGCTCGGCAACCGCCCGGGGCGTATTCACCCCCGTTGCCCCCTTCTCCTGCAAAACCTGCACCGCTTCATCGCGCAAATCGTGAACCGCGACATCATAACCACTCGCAACCAAATGACTCGCCATCCCACCACCCATCATCCCCAGCCCCACATATCCCAATTTTCGTTTCACCCTCTCACCTCTCAAATGCTAAATGTTAATCATCTCTCGGATCTGGATGGATCGGATCGACCCAATACACCTTCTCCGGTTCTTCAACAACTGGAATATCCAGATTCACCACCACAGGCTCTTGATCGCTGCGCACCAGCACGCACTCCAGAGGCTCATCCACACTGGCATTGATCTCCTGATGCGGCACATAGGGTGGCACATAGATAAAATCGCCCGGACCCGCCTCTGCCACATACTCCAACTGATCGCCCCACCGCATGCGCGCCTTCCCGCTCACCACATAAATCACACTCTCCAGTGCCCCGTGGTGATGCGCGCCAGTCTTTGCATTCGGATGAATCTCAACCGTACCTGCCCACAGCTTCTCGGCCCCCGCACTCGCACGATTAATCGCCGCCGCCCGCGTCATCCCCGGCGTCTGCGGCGTATTAAAATCCAACTGATCGCCCGTCACCACCCGCACCCCATGATTGCGCCAATCCTTTTTGTTCCCCATAACACCTCCTCGCAGAACACCCTATCCAATCGCCTCGCGCTCGCGCCAACGATACATCCGCAAAGCCGGATCATTGGTCTCCACCATCCACTGCTGCAACCGCGCCTTCAATCGCGCCACATCATCGGCATAATCCGGATCATCAATCACATTATTCATCTCATGCGGATCGTTCTTCAGATCGTACAACTCGTCCTGCCCCGTCAAATTGCACCCGTATTTCAAATCCCCCATACGCAGCATCTTCATCGACGTAGCCACATTGCCCAACCCCAAAAACTCCGTCACCACAGCATCCCGCCACTCCGTCGCCTCACCGCGAACAAGCGGCAACAGCGACGCACCGTGAATCGCATCCCCATCGTAAGATCCACCAGCCAGATCCAAAATCGTGGGATACATATCCGCCAGCGAAGCAAACTCCGCAACGCGCTCTCCCGCATGCGAACCATCCGGCAGCCGGATAATCATCGGAACATGATGCGTCTCTTCAAAATGATGCCACCCCTTATCCAGCAACCCCCCGTGACTGCCCAGCGTCTCGCCGTGATCCGCCGTAAAAATCAGCACCGTATTGTCCAATTCCCCACTCACCTTCAAATAATCGTACAACCGACCAATCTGACTATCAATCATCGACACCCGCGCATAATAATAGCGCACCGCCATCGCCCAATCTTCCCACGTCAAATTTTCCTTATCCCAATGAATCTTCAAATGATGCGGACCGGGAATCTCTCGCGAGGGCCACTCGTAATTTCCCCACGGCGGAATCTCCACATCCCGATACCAATCCACAAACTCTCCCGTCGCGTGATACGGCCCATGCGGACCCCAGAAATTCAAACTGATAAAATACGGCAAATCGCGCTCCCGAAACGACCTGCTCATCTCAATCACATTATCCACCAGATAAGCCGGCACAGAAGCCTCAGTTGGCACAGTCAACTCACCCACCCCATTGCGGACCATCGTAGTCGCCTCAGCCCAGGGCTTCACGCCCGGCTCATAACCCTTTGCCCGCGCCCAGGCCTGATAATCCGAATAACTCGAACCAGCCCCGCCGTGCCCGGCAAAATCCTGCCCTTCATACCCGATACGAGAAGGCGAAGATGGCCTATTCGAGCCCTGAAATGTTTGCGTCTTCTCAGAACCGAGATGCCACTTTCCCGTATATCCCGTCCCATACCCCGTCGCTTGCAAGCGCCGCGACAACAGTTCGGGCCGGTCCTCCAACTCGTGAACGCTACACCCCACCTCGTGGATATTTGACGTAATACCATGGGTATGCGGATACACGCCCGTTTGCAGCGTCCCCCGCGCCGGACTACACACCGGATAAACCGTATAAGCATTCTCAAACAACACACCCTCTGCCGCGAGGCGATCAATATTCGGCGTACGACACGGCGTATCGCCATAAGCACTCACGCCCGACAGGCGATGTTGATCAGTCAAAATAAAAATGATATTAGGTCTATCTGCCATTTAATCCCTCCCAGTACTCCCACATATCATCTGGCGTCTCAAACTGCAACTCATTCCAATTCTTCCACTTAAATCGCGTAAACAATCCCATGCGGATATTGCGACTGCAATTCTTACTCGCGCTGTGAACCATCAAACCGTGCCAGAAAACCACCGTCCCCGCGGGACCTGTAATCTCCATTGGATCGGGCAAATCAATAATCGTCCCCATGTGAATCTGAGTAGCTGGTTCATCGGGATCTAAAAACTGGCGATTCACACTCAGCAAAGAATGCGACTTGAAATAATCCGCCATCTTTGCATGCGTACCGGGCCACACACAAAATCCTCCCGAGCGGGACTTGATATCATTGAGATAAACGGTTGCGGCAATCGTAAAACCAGCCACCGTCAAATCCTTTTGCCCGTAGCCATCTACATGCCCGCCCGAAGGCTTTGACCATTGATCCGTACCCGTGGGATAGCGGAACAACGGCGTCGGCTCAGCCCACTCGGTTAGCCGCCCTTTGCCCGCCATCTCTTCGGCCATATCAAACACGCCGTAATCGTACACAATAGACCGGTGCAACGTCGGAGTCTTGCTCTCGGGCTTTTTCGGCTCCGCATTCACCCACGTCTGAGGATCGCTGCGGTCTGCCCAAACACCGTGCCACAGACCATCTACAGCGCGTTCCATCAAATCCTCAGGCAAAACATCCCGCTTAACGAGATACCCATTATCTTTAAAAAATTGTTTCTCATCACGGGTGAGCAATCCCATGGTACATTCCTTCTATTTACCACTACGCCGCCACGGCTTTCTCACCCAAATGCTCCTCAATCCACGCCTTCAAAGGCACATCTTCGGGTTTGGGTGACGTATATCCAAAACCGCCCGAAGGACTCGCACCCAACAACTGTCTGCGAATGGGGTCGCTACGCTCCAAAAAATGATCCACCGTCATATTGTCGCGGGGCCGCAACCAGCGATAGCTATAGCCGTAAAACAGCGTACGCCTGGGCGAATTCCAATAATTGGTACTGCTCGAATGCCAGATACGTCGATCAAAAATAACCGCACTACCTTTCGGCACACACACCTGCATACCGCTCTCGGGCATTTCTGAGCGACTTTCGCCCGGAAACACATTGCCCAGATGCGAACCGGGAACCACAACAAAATTCCCGCGACCAGGCTCTGATGCATCCGTCAAAAAGAACGCCACCTTCAGCGAAATCCTCGGACGCGGATTCGTTTCAATATCGAGATTGAGGCGACCGCTATCCTGGTGAAAACCAAGCCCCGGACCATCCTTCTCAAGCGACTTTCCCGGACCAACAGGAGGCGTCACAATCATATGAGAATGATAAAGCTGAATATTCCAATTCAGCAACCCCCATACCTTTGGAAAAGTCTTATACCAATCGAGCAACTCCAAAAACAAATCATCCTGCCCGATAAAATCCAGCTTATTCGACCGCTGATTCGGCCCAATGCCCTCTCGCTCTCGATACGCGCCATCCACGCGATCTACAACCGGCACCAACTCATCCACCAGATTCTCTGGCAACACGCTCTCGAGAATAAAAAACCCATCGCGTTCAAACTTCAACCGCTCCTCTTCGGTCACACAATAATCCAGACATCTCGCGTCCATAACACAAGCCTCCTCTAACTCCGTGTGAGTGGAAAACCCCTCTCCCAATTCTCCCACACCTGCACATCAACTCATACAACCTCCTCTTCAAGCTCTGCCAAACGCGCCTTCTGCTCCACCAGCATGCGCTCTCGTTCGCGGCGAAACTCCGTATAATACCGCTCTCGCTTGCCCGTAATGCGGTAATCCAATCGCTCGACACCCAGCGCCCGCAACACCACCCTCTCCACCAGTGAAAAATCATCGGGATCCTCGCGATTGAAATTCATAGGCTCTTTAAACGCAACCGGAGGATTCGTAATAAACCGCGGACGCCCCGAAGGATTTGGCGCAGCAGAATGCAACATATACGGATGAATCAGATACACATCACCCGCATTACCCGTCGCCTCGACAAATTCCTCACATCCCTCAATCATCTTTCCAAACGAACCCGTCGGTTCCAGCCCCTCGGGATGATCGTACAAAAACCGCGCAACTTTTGGAATCGAATCCGGCGCGAGATACGTACCGCCGCTATTGGGCAACACATCATCCCAAACAACCACCGTCAACAAACCCTGCTCTGGACTATCCAGAAAATGCCGAAAAAAATTGCCATCCTTGTGCCATCCCCCGCTCTTTGCCGACGGAACCCATGGATCATCGGCATCTTTGTGAAAATTAATAATAAACCCATCCCCCCACGAAGGCTCACCCTCGATGCGCTCTGCCCCGCCCATCACATCGCATATCCCATCCCATGCTTTTGGCGCGAGATCGGCAACTGCCCGCCGATTCATTGACGGCATGTGAATGCGATCCTCCACCCAGGTCGTGGGATCATCCCTGTCATACCCCAATCGCAGATACGCCAGATCGAGCCAATCCTGAATCTCTGCCTTCTCAAAACACCCCTCTAACTTCACGTATCCCTTCTCGACAAAATGCGCGGCCTGCGCGTCTGTCAATACCTTGAACGCCACAACAACCTCCTGTGCAAATGGGCGGGTTGCGAAACCCGCCCCTACTGAACCTTCAAATGCTTAAAAAAGAACGCCAGCATCGCCTGATTCACATTCCCCGGCGGTGGCGACCCCATCTTCGGCAAATACATCTCCACCTCCACACCCGCTTCATCGCACCGCTCTTTGATCGCAATTGCATGTTTGGGATGATGAACATAATGATTGCGATTTTGGGGCACCCCACCCCTTTGACTACAAAACAAAAACACAGGAGGGTCATCTTTTGTAATCAACCCGCGCATATCCACATCCGCCCGAATCTGCTTGCCCTTTTCGGTCTCCGCTTCATCAAACGTAGCCAGACCGTAAAACGAGACATCCCTGGAATAAAAATTCTCAGCAGGCAAACCGAGCACAGACTCCCATTGAAATATATCATAGGAAAACTGACCATTGCGAAACCCCGCCGCCACAATGCGCGAAGATTGGCGAAGCACGAGATCTTCACTATCGGGATCGGCCAGATCATCGTGAAACGCCAGCCATATCGAAGTCCCCGCACCGGCAGAGCCACCATAAGAAGCGATGCGTTTGGGATCGACGTGCCACGCTTCGGCATTGTATCTGATAAACTGCACCGCACGCGCTGCATCGCGCAAAATATCCTGTATGGGCGCAGTATTTCTAAACCTGTAATTAATCGCCGCAAATGAAACGCCCTTTTCCAAACAAGTCTCAACAACCACACTGCCGCGAACACCCCTTTTATTACCACCGACAAACCCACCCCCGTGAATAAAAATCAAAACAGGTGCTGGCGCATCCGACTCTGCCCTCCAGAAATCCAGCACATTGCGCTCATAAGGACCATAAGCCACATTCTCAAGCGTGGGCGGCGTCCCTTTTCTCTCAGCCTCCTGAGCATATACACCTGTTGTCCCAAACAAAATGCAGCATAAAATCCATCTCCCAACGCGCATTACTTCCTCCTATCCCTAAACCTCAACTGTCCACGGAACCTGCTCCGGCGTCACCCCGTATTCCTCTGCCCAATCAGTAAGCGGATACGTATTTGCCCTCGCGCTCAAGTTGGGACTATCACTCAACGGCACATCCAGAAGCTGCTTTTCAATATCGCTCAAATCTGCGATCACGTCATCATCTAAATTCTCCAGATAAAAACCATTCCGAATCCACTTATAACTATACCCCAAAATAACCACCCTGGACGTGCGATGGCTCAAATTTGGCGACTTGGTGTGAAAAATGCGATTCTCAAAAAACAGCGCATCCCCCGCCTTACACACCGGCTGCACCACCTCGGGCGGATCGACCTCGCCTCTCGGAATACCCAGCGGTTCATTCAACACATGACTCCTCCTCGCAAACCGCGTAATCCCCGAATCCGGTCCCGGGAAATCCGTCAAACAATAACACACCTTAATCCCCACGCGAGGCTGATACGCATGCCCGATCTCCTGCGTAATCCCAATATCCCGATGCCAACTACGCATCGGCTCCGTCGTCTCGGCATCCTCTGGATCCTTGTAAATAATCGCCGTATTCTGCAAATGAATGTCTGGACTCAAAAGTTGTATCACCAGAGGCACCGTCCCCGAATGTGCAATCAAAGAGCGAAACACCGGCTCCTCCACAATCCCGTCTCGAAACTGCTTGTACGCCCTTCCCCTATCATTATAAGACGCCATCATCGCATCACACGCATCCGTCAACCGCGCGATTTCCTCAGCCCCCAGAACATCCTCCACCACCAGATACCCTTCCGCATCAAAAAACTCTCGTTGCTCATCGCTCAATTTTACAAAATCCATGACAATTCTCCTTCACACTTCCCAATATTTCCACATATCATCCGGCGTCTCAAACTGCAACAGATCCCAATTTTTTGTACTCATGCGACTCACCAGAGCCATCCGTATCTGATCGCTACAATTCGACGTACCGCTGTGAACCATATACCCGTGCCAGATACACGCAGTACCTGCTCGCCCGACCAACTCAACAGGTTCATTCAGATCGAAAATGCGGCCCATATCGCGCTCGACAATACCGCCGGGATGATGCATATTGAGACCCAGCAAGGAATGCGACTTGAAAAATTCTGCCACAGTCTTATGGCTACCGGGCCACAGTGTAAACCCCCCGCCACGCGGAGCCACATCACTCAGATAAACCGTCACCCCAATCGTGAACCCCACGGTTGCTTGCTCGCTCTTATTATAACCATCCAGATGTGGCAACTTAATCGCCCACTCATCGCTGCCACTCGGATACACCAGAATCGTCGAAGGATCTGCATCATCGCTCAAATCGCCAGCCAGTTCCCTGCACATCGCAAACAAATCCGTTTCGTAAAGCGTTGCGCGAATCGCGGGATGATCCCAACAATCTGGACTTCGCGGCCCGGCATCTATCCAGGTCTGCGGATCATCGCGATCTGCTTCAATATAACGCCAAAGTGTATCGACCGCCCCTTGAATTTGACCCTCGCTCAACATATCGTGCCGAATGAGATAGCCATTTTCCACAAAAAAAGTTTTATCCTCAGCCGTCAACAGTGACATACCAACCCCTTCCGGAGACTCACAATGACCAGACAACCCAACATTCTCTTTTCCATGTGCGACGACCAGCGACACGACTGCATGGGATGTGCGGGACATCCCTTCATCGATACACCTGCTATGGACCGCCTCGCCCGTGAAGGCGTCCGCTTTGCCAATGGCTTCACCGCCATACCCCTTTGCGCGCCCAGCCGAGCCAGCCATCTTTCCGGTGTTTATCCTCACACCCACCGGGCAGCGCACAACCGCGCACCGATTCGCTCCGACCTCGCAACCTGGCCCGAGCAATTACAAAAAGCCGGATATCGCACGGGCTTCTTTGGGAAAATACACTACGGAACCGAAGGCATTGACCTCCCCAGCGGCGACCCCAAACCCGGATTTGAACGCTGGGTCAGTTTTCGCGGTCAAGGAGACTACGAAGACCCGATCTTTATCATCGACGGTGAAGAAGTCAAACATCGGGGATACAACACCGACCTCCTCGCCGACTACGTCGAACAATTTCTCGACCAAAACGACGACCGTCCCTGGGCAATCTGCCTGTGGTACAAAGCCCCTCACGGACCCTTCACCCCACCGCCGCGTCATGCCCATGCCTATTCCGATGACGAACTCCCCAAACCCAACGCCCTGGGCGCGTCTCGCGATGGCAAAGCCAGAACCCTTCGCGAACGTCCTTACAACTTCGAAGACAACGAACGCTACGACACCTTTATGCGCAACTACGTACGCACCGTGCGCGGCGTAGATGATGCCCTGGGCCGGGTACTCGACAAAATTGACGCCATTGGACACACCAACAACACACTCGTCGTACACACCAGCGACCACGGCTACTTCCACGGCGAATTTGGCCTCGGCGACAAACGCTGGATGTATGACCCATCCATCCGCGTACCCTATCTCATGCGCTATCCCGACCTCATCGCCAACCCCGGTCGCGTAGAACAAACCGACGTAATCAGCCTCGACATCCCGGCAACCATCATGGACGTATCCGGTCTCGGCGTGCCCGATCACTACCACGGCCACTCCCTGAGACCACGCCTGACCGACGAAGGCGAACTACCTCGAGAAGACCTCTTCTTCGAATACTTCGAAGACCCGCCCTATCCGTATTTCCCAACAATGGTCTGCTTGAGAACCCAAACCGAAAAACTCATCCACTACATCCGAGAAGGCGAAGGCGACGAATATTACGACCTCGTCAACGACCCCGACGAATACACCAACGCCATCGCCGACCCCGCTTATGCCCATCGCGTTGCCGACATGCAAAAACGGCTTTCAGACGCCCAGGAACGCTTCGAATTCACCGTGCCAGACCTGTCGGGCCAGTACTAAATACCACAAAAGGAACACACATGATCGAACACCCCAACCTCCTGCTCATCACAACAGACACCCAGCGCTGGGACACCCTCAACTGCATGGGCAGTCCCTTTGCACATTCACCTCATGCAGATCGCCTCGCAGCCGAAGGCGTCATGTTCACACAGGGACACACGCCCTCGCCCGTATGCAACCCCTCGCGCAGCAGCCTCATCACCGGTCTGCACACCCCCATACACGGCGTATGGGAAAACGGCATGACACGCCTCACCCACTTCCCAACCCTACCCGACCTCCTCAAAGAACAGGGATACACCAACATCATGGTCGGCAAACAACACTTTGGACAAACCCCTGACACCTTCGACATCATCATCGGTCAGGACGACTACAGAGAATACATCCCAAAACACGGGTTCACACCCCAGGACTGCCACAAACAACCCACACCCGTACCCGAAGAACACTTTCTCGACACCTTTTTTGCCAAACAAACCATCGAACAAATCGACAAAGTCGTCAAGCGTAATTCGGGTCCCTTCTTTGCCTTCTGCTCATTCCCCGCACCGCATCCACCCGAATGTCCACCAGGCGACTGGCTCACCTTTTACGACAACTGCGACAACCTGCCCGACCTCAATTACACCCACCGCGAAGAACAAAATCAACCCACACACACCAAACGCCTGCTCGGCATCAAACCCGAAAACGAATGCCATCCGGGCGAAGACCCAAACACCATCAAATACTGGCGAGAAGCTATTGGCCGCATCTACGACCCGCAATATCGCGACACCATCATGGAACTCCGCAAAATCTATTATGCGTATGCCGCGTACTGCGACGCCCTCCTCGGTCGCATCCTGGACTACCTCGACCAGAACAACCTCCGGGAAAACACCCTGATCATCTTCACATCCGATCACGGGCAGCAATTCTTCGACCACGGCTTTAATGACAAACACAACTTCCACGATGAATCCTGGCGCGTCCCCTTTATCATGAGCATGCCAGGCACCCTTCCGCAAGGAGAAACGCGCGACTTCGCCATCTGGAACGACATCACCACCACCCTCCTCGCGGCTGCTGGCACCGAATGCCCCTCCATGCAGGGATTCGACCTCTTCACCCCACTCACCAGAGGCGAACAATCCCCCCGCCGCTGCGCCGTCGCCACCCTCTACAAATCCTGTGCCGTCGCCACCAAACGCTGGAAACTCGCCTACTTCTTTGAAGAAGACGAAGGCCGTCTATTTGACCGCATCAACGATCCCAAAGAACAAATCGATCTATACAATCATCCAGACCATCGCGAAATCCGCAACGAACTGCGCCACGCCCTCTTATCCTGGCGCGGCGACATCGCCGACCTCAAAACCGTACTGGAAGGCACAACCAAAAACAGAGGACCAAACGCCCGGGGATACACCACCGTAGCCCCTCGCATAGCCCCACACACCCATCAAATGCGCGGCACCGATGCCGAACAGCGCCTGAATGAAAAATGTGAACGGATAGACGAGATGGGGTAAATTAAACGCAAAAGACTCGAATGCCCTTCGACACCCGAGTCTTTTCACTTGAAACCAGCGCATCTATCTACCGGTATTGAAACTCCGGCGACCCGATCAATATACTCACCACCTGCATATCTTTGCGCTTAGCATCTGCGGGAACCATCTTTTTGACCTCTGACGCAATAGCACTCGTATCCTGTGCTGGTAATAACAACTTGCTATACATCGCCAATGCCTCTTCCGTCGTTGGCGTATGCTCGCTCTGCCTGGGCAACTGCTTCAGTACAACCCCCCCAATCCTACCCATCGCCAGACGCACGCCAAAATTCCATCGCGCGATCAGCGTACCCGAATTTGCCCACGACTCGGCATAATCCGGAAAACCC
>JAPOXY010000259.1 GCA_026706845.1 Gemmatimonadota bacterium | reverse complement strand
CTCGGGTTCGGGTCTATCGGCCACCAGTACTTCGGTTGTCAGTAACAGACTGGCTATTGAAGCGGCGTTTTCGAGTTCAGACCGCGTGCCTTTGGTCGGGTCGGGCACGCCGGCTTGTATCATGTCTTCGTAGTCGTCTGTATCGGCATTATAGCCCAGGTTACCTTCGCCAGCGGCGACCTTTTGCACGACCAGCGCGCCTTCAACACCGGCGTTATTGGCGATCTGGCGCAGTGGCTCTTCCAGTGCCCGGCACACGATATCCACGCCGGTTTTTTCGTCACCTTCGACATTTTCACGCGTTTCGTCCAGGCCAGCTGCAGCGCGAATCAGTGCAACGCCACCGCCGGGGACAATGCCTTCTTCAACCGCGGCGCGCGTGGCGTGCAAGGCATCTTCAACGCGGGCCTTTTTTTCTTTCATTTCGGTTTCTGTGGCAGCGCCCACATTGATCACGGCTACACCACCGGCCAGTTTGGCCAGGCGTTCTTGCAGCTTTTCCTGGTCGTAATCAGATGTGGTTTCGTCGATCTGCCGGCGAATTTGTCCAACGCGTCCCTGGATATCGGCACTATTACCGCCGCCTTCGACGATGGTTGTGTTGTCTTTGTCAATGGTGATGCGTTTGGCTTCGCCGAGGTCTGCGGTGGTGGCATTTTCCAGTTTGAAACCCGCATCTTCGGATAAGACGCGACCACCCGTTAAGATGGCGATGTCTTCCAGCATTGCCGTGCGGCGGTCGCCAAAGCCCGGGGCTTTTACTGCGGCGACTTTCAATGTGCCGCGCACTTTGTTCACGACCAGTGTGGCGAGGGCTTCGCCTTCGATATCTTCGGCAATGATCATCAGGGGCTTGCCCGTTTGTGCGATTTTTTCCAGTACGGGAAGCAGGTCGCGCATTGCCGAGATTTTTTTGTCGTGAATCAAAATAAAAGCTTCTTCCAGAATGGCTTCCATGTTGTCGGCATCGGTGACAAAATAAGGCGACACATATCCGCGGTCAAACTGCATGCCTTCGACCACGTCCAGCGTGGTTTCGATGCTGCGGGCTTCTTCGACTGTGATTACGCCGTCTTTGCCCACTTTTTCCATTGCATCGGCTATCAAATCGCCAATGGCTTTGTCGTTGTTGGCAGAGGTAGATGCGACCTGTGCGATGTCTGTACGCCCCGCCACGGGTTTGCTCATGTCGTGTACCAGATTGACAGAGGCTGCCACGGCTTTGTCAATACCGCGCTTGAGGTCCATGGGGTTGGCACCGGCTGTTACATTGCGCAAGCCCTGGTGGAAGATCGACTGTGCGAGTACGGTTGCTGTGGTTGTGCCATCGCCAGCTACGTCAGAGGTCTTGGAAGCGACTTCTTTGACCATCTGAGCACCCATATTTTCATAGGGGTCTTCCAATTCGACTTCTTTGGCTACTGTGACACCGTCTTTGGTGACGGTGGGCGAACCAAATTTTTTGTCCAGTACGACATTGCGGCCCTTGGGTCCCAGCGTGACTTTCACGGTGTCGGACAACTGATCCACACCCCGTTTGAGGGCTTCTCGAGCTGCAACATCAAATTCGAGTTGCTTGGCCATTATTATCCTCCTGATTAAAACTAATGATTGGTATTAATCAATGATCGCTAAAATATCGCCTTCGGGCATGATCAAATAGTCTTCGTCGTCCAGACGGACTTCTGTGCCCGAATACTTGCCATAAAGTACTGTGTCGCCAGCTGCGACTGACAGTGCAATCCGGTTACCCGAGTCGTCGGGCTTGCCATCGCCAACAGCCACAATTTCGCCCCGCTGGGGTTTTTCTTTGGCTGTGTCGGGGATGATGATGCCGCCCTTGATCTGCTCGTCTTCTTCAACAGGTTTGACCAGCACGCGATCCCCGAGGGGTTTCACCTTCGCCATTGTTATAGCCTCCTTCTGCGAGGTGGTGTGAAAAGAAACGGATGATTGTTTTAGCACTCTCACCTGCCGAGTGCTAATGGGGCGGAGAATATATCAAAGACGATTCATATACGCAAGAAAAATAAAAAAATGGGACAATCTCGATGGAGATTGTCCCGGAAAAAGTGGTGATGTAGATTAATTATTTGGCATTGTAAAGCGCTTGAAAAGCGTTTATGTGGTCGCGCAAGGTTTGCGCGTTTTTCGGGTCTGTGGTTTGCTTGCACTTCATTGCCGTGCGTATAATTTTGTGCAGGGCTATTAGTTTTTCAGTATAGGCTTTTGCTGCCGTGGCATCCCCTTCCGCAGGTTCTGTGATCCGTTGCGCCAGGAAGTATTGTGCGACGATATCGCGAATCTGATCGGCATGGTGCTCTTTGTTGACGACCCACCGCACGATCTGGTTGTTGTTCTTTTCGCTTTCGCCCGATAATTTGTTGATTTCATTCATCGACTTTTCAATGGTGGTCACATTTTCCAATAGCAGAGCAAAACGACCCTCATCGCCATAGATCCCACACGGTATTTCGCAGTGCGCCCCGACCAGAACGGGTAGAAGGAATAAGGTCAGCAAAGAAGCAGTAAGATGTTTCATTTTGGTCTCCTTGTAAAAAGCGGTTAGCAAAAACCTTCTGGATTGCGGCTAAAAGCATGCCGCAATGACAAAGGCACGGATCGTGCCGTCCCGTCAATATAATACAAATCCGCCCGGTTTCAAAACCCCCACATGCGCATTGCCGCATCGGTTTTGATATTTATACCGGCCTCTCGGAGCGGTTCGCGACTGTCCAATAAAAAGCGTTTGACGGCTTCTATTCCCACGATGATACCCAGACCGGGTTCTACTACTTCGCGCTCTTCAACCGAGATGTGACCGAGCAAGTCGGGCGATAATGTCGCACCTTCGTTCAATTTTCGGTTGGGTACCAGCAAGCGGAATGTTTCAGTTGTGGCTCCGCGACAAAGGCCCACGAGTTCAAGATGGGGCAAGCCATCTCGCACGGCAACTACAGGCCCGCCACTGTAGCCTGCACGGATGGGCGCATCGACAAAAAACCGATCTTTGTCCTCGTCCAAACTCACTGTGCCCGCTGTGAGGCGTATTTTGTTTTTTGGATGACCCGCGATATAGACAAAATTGCCCCATTGCAGGTCCGATGTTTTGCCCAGTCGCAGGAGAAAAGGCACTGGTTTTTTCATCAGATGGGGAATGGTGAGTTTGAGTAAAGCCAGGTCTGCTTCGGGATTGAGGCGCACGATTTTTGCAGAGATGCTTTCGCCATCGCGATTGACCACATGCAATGAGGTGCTGATTTTAATGGAGATCCGTTCGAGCACATTTGTTTCCAGGCCTCGGGCGTCCCGCATAAAATACCGAATGGTATCCGGTGCTGTTACCAGATGTGCATTTGTCAGTGCAACTGCAAAATTGTATTGATTGGCCACGGATTGTCGTGAAATCACAAGCGCGGTGCCCACTTTGGAATAGGAATCGACGGTTTCGCGGATGCCATTTCGCAATAGCCGATAGCCGGTTGGGCTGTTTTCATCTGTTAAAGGCAAATGGAGCGGAAACCCCCTGTCATTCCTCATATCATGTGTGTAGAACACGTTGGTATATTGAGGCGTCCACACGACTTTTACGGTGGAAGCAAATAGGGTTTCAAATCCCGCACGGGCATCTTTTCGCCCGACGGGTACGCGATAATCGTATTCCCCATCGGGTGCCAGAACATATTGCGCGGCGCACCCCCCAAAGCACAGGAGGGCGATCAGGTAGTAGAGGTTTTGCATTGCTTTTTCGCGCCCTTTCCGTATATTTGCCCTGAGTTTTCCACAGCATTATAATAATTTCGTTCGCGCATTGCCACTATATCTCCCGCCTGTTTATCTGCCATCTATCTCATCTATTTGAAAATATGTCTGTCTCTCGCGATCAAGTACTGAATTTTGTGCGTCAACAACACAGGCGTCCGCTCAAAATCCGGGAACTTGCTCGCGCGCTTCGCGTTTCCGATCGGGCGTATTCAGATTTTCGTCGCCTTATTCGCGGCATGGTGCGCGATGGATCTCTCGTCAAGTTGCGCCGTAGCCGTTACGGCCTTCCGTCTGATCACAATCTCGTCGTCGGTCGCATCAGTGTCCAGTCCAGTGGATATGGCTTGCTCGCGCCCGAAGATGGCGGCGCAGATATTTTTATTGGTGCGAGATACATGAGGCGTGCGCGACACGGCGACCGCGCTGTGGCGCGTCTCACGCGCAGAGCACAGGGCAGCGACCGCGCAGAGGGCGAGTTGGTTCGCATTGTGGAACGCGCCGAGCAAACAATGGTGGGTACGTATGACGGCGCTTCTCTCGTTATTTCCGACGATCCGCGCATTCGCGCACGCGTTTATATTCCCGATGACCTGACCTGTGGCGCTAAGGCGGGACAAAAGGTGGTTGTGCGCCTTAAATATTCCTCACCTAATGCCCATCCCGATGGGCAGATTGTCGAAGTTCTGGGCAATGCGGACGATGCGGGTATTGAGACCCTGATTCTCATCAAAAAACTCGGCCTTCCTCTCGTTTTTCCTCAACATGTGCTCGAAGCTGTAGAAGCGATTATAGAAGATATTCCCGCAGAGGAAATTGACCGTCGTCTCGATTTGCGCGATCTGACCTGTTTTACGATTGATCCAGTTGATGCGCGCGATCACGACGATGCTGTGTCGCTTCAGGTTCTCGATGATCAGACCTATTGTCTGGGTATTCACATTGCCGATGTGAGCTACTATGTTCCCGAAGGCTCGCCCCTTGATCACGAAGCTCTCTCTCGTGGTAGCAGCGTGTATTTCCCCGATCGCGTCATTCCCATGTTGCCGGAGAGACTTTCTGCAAATATCTGTTCTCTACAGCCCGGTGAAGATCGACTTGCTCTGAGTGTTCTGGCGCAGATTACCCCCGATGGCGAGCTGATTGATGCCCAAATTGCAGAGACGGTTATACGCAGTCGGGCGAGTCTGTCTTATGAAGAGGTTCAGCAGGTGCTCGATGGCGATGGGGGCACGGCCAATCCCGCCGAATCGTATGCCGATGTTCTCATGTATATGGAGGCTCTGAGAAGCCGTTTGACAGAGAGACGCCTGGCAAGGGGTACGATTGATTTTGAGATTCCCGAACCGCGTATTGTCCTCGACGATCAGGGCCATCCCATTCACATTGGTCCCCGCGCCCGTTTGAATAGCCACCGCCTCATCGAAGAATTTATGCTTCTGGCAAATGAAATCGTTGCGCGGCGCATGGCCGATGGCGGTATCCCGATTCTCTATCGCGTCCACGAACCGCCCGACGGTGAAAAACTCGCCGAATTTTGCGATCTGGCGAGAACATTGGGGTATCGCCTTTCAAATCCCTCGCGGGCAGAAAATATCCAGGCGTTTCTCGCAAATTTCAAGGATGAGCCCATTGGTCATATTTTGAGTCATCGCCTGTTGCGCTCAATGAAGAAAGCGGTGTACACGCCCGTCAATGTCGGTCATTTTGGATTGGCTTGCGATACTTATACGCATTTCACGTCGCCCATTCGGCGCTATCCCGATTTGATTCTTCACCGGATTTTACGCGATGCGATTAACGATGATAGCACGCCCGGACAGATGGCGCGCCGCGCACGCCGATTGCCCGATATTGGGGATCTGGCGACGCAACGCGAGATCGCCGCGCAACAGGCCGAGTGGGATGCTATTCGGCTTATGCAAATTCTCTATTTGAAAGATAAGATGGGCGAGTGTTTTGATGCTGTTATCGTCGATGTGCGTTCTATCGGGTTTTTTGTTCAACTCAATGATGTACTCATCGAGGGCCTGGTTCACGTAAAAAATCTCTGGGATGATTATTATATTTACCACGAGTTGCAAGGCGCACTCGTCGGTGAATCCACGGGAAGGACTTTCCGGCTTGGGGATTCGGTTCAGGTACAACTCGCCCAGCTCGACCAGCAACGCCTGCGGATAGACTTTCACCTGCTGAAACACATCCCGAATCGCCGCAACAATCGCGCCAAACGCACGCGACATCGACGAAAATAACAAAAATATGTCGTGTGTGATCTGTATTTACAACACATTGTTTTTTAAAATTTTAAAAGATAGAACTATAATGATTAGTTTCGATTTTGGAAAAAAATTTGAACCTTTTTTATTTTTAGACATTAGAACCATACATTCCGAAAAAAGAAGTGGATAACAACATTCAGACAGGAGATACAACCATGTCAACATCCACACACCCTGAACCATCTCGAACCATATCTCTCTTTGCTCTGGCGTGTGTCTTCGCGCTGGTCTTCATGGCGTGTTCGGTCAGTCCGACCGAATCGGGTGAAGAAGGTGAATCCGGAATTCAGTATGGACTGGCAGATGAGGCTAAGGAGGCCCGAAGCGGAGTTGAGCTCGTCATGCGCTACGACAGTCAGCAAGAGATGTTCACGGGAACATTGACCAATACGACCAACGCGACTGTCTCCAATGTCCGTGTCGAAATCCACCTGTCAAACAGGGTTGAACTCGGTCCTACCTCCAGAATGAATATGACAGCAGGACAGACAAGTCCCGTCACACTTGAGGCCAACGGACAGAATTTTAACTGGTGGAGCGTACACGTCGAAATCGGTTCATCGGAACATTGACCTATGTTTTTGCGAATTGCCTCAAACCTTCTTTTTCTTTTTGTTTTCGCGCTCCAAACCGCCTGGGGTGCCAATACGAAGGATCTGCTTGAAGCAGATCGATTGAGTAAGCACCTCAAGGCGAAGGGCGACCAGAAAGAACATGTTGCCAAACACGTTTCCGCACTTCGCGATGTCGTGATTGAATATCAGACTGAACGCGCTCGCCGAACCAACGAAGCCCTTTTGTGGCAGGGCTATATTCCAAAGCTCAAGGATCTGAGAAGCTTGCGTCAGAGTGCTAATGACAGCGCCAGTGCCGTGTTTGATGCACTCAAAACTGCGCTTGATAGCAAGCAAATTGAACGCCTGGATAAGCTCATCAAAAAGGGCGATGTTTTTGCCATTCCCATTGCGGAATATCCCTATTACCACGTTCAAAACTCTCCGCTTTTTCCGGAGTTTTCGGGAAAAAAAGAGGTCTATAAACTCACCCTGCCTTCAGAGCCCGATCCAGATAATACCTGGACATATCCCCAATTGCTCAAGGTATGGACTGTGCGCAGCTTTATTCCTTCGGTGCGTCCCATAGATGATTTGCCACAGGCACCGAGTATTGCCGATCACCCCGATTTGCAATTCCGGGAGTTGAACGTTTCCGAACGCTATCGCGTCGTGCGTTCCCCGCTGCTCATCTCAGCGACACTGTACGTACCGGATCTCGTGCGTTCAGAGTTTGATATGTTGCAAACCCATTACGGTCCCGATAGCATTTCTGCCCAGGCCTGGGATGCGTATGCCAGCCAAAACCAACTCGGTGACGATATTCAAATTCGCTTAAAATTCAATACCATCTACAACAAGGCGTATCTCGATCTCAGTCGCTGGACGATTTATCTCGAAGACAGCGAAGGTATCGGGTATGAACCCGACAAAATTGAAGAGCGGGCATTTTATCCGCTCGAAGCTCTCCAGGTTTCTGTGCCGGGTAGAGAAATCGAAGTCACGGATGTATTTGGCACGTATATTTATCCCACTTATACGCCCGGTGAAAAAGTGCGCTATTTTGCAGAGCCACCCGTGAATATTACTTATGTGGGCAATGAAAAATTGCTTATACTCTATTTTTCCGCGCATACTGTTATGAAAACACCGGTTGTTTCGGATCAGACGAAGTACATCAAACTCATCGTGCAGTCCCACGAAACCGATTTTGGCCGCAGCGAACTGATGTGGGAGTTCAAAAAGCCCAAGTCTAAAACTCGCCCACCCAGGGATTAAGGATCATGCGTTATATATTCTTTTGTTTTCTCACGCTGCTCATCGGCTGTACAACAGCGCAGCAACCGCAGATTAGCTTGCGCGCTGTACCCAAAAAAGCACCCCCTCATCCCCATGCTGTCACGCACTTTTTGCGGGGGCGATTAGCAGAATCCGCAGGCCAACGCGATCGGGCTATTGAAGAACTGCAAGCCGCTGTGCGATACGACTCAACTTCTGCGACGCTCTACAGCGCGCTGGCTCGCAATCTCAATGCTATTCGGCGGTTCAAAAATGCGGTTGAACCCGCGCGGCGAGCCGTTCAAATCGATCCGAAAAATGTGCAAATTCGCTGGCTCTATTACGAAGCCCTCAGCAGGGGCTTGCGCGATACTACCAGAGCGATTGGCCAGTTGAATGCTATTGTGCGCCTTGCGCCGCGAGACCTGAATGCTTATCAACATCTTTTTCAGATTTACGAGGCCAGGGGGCAGCGCCGCAAAGTCATAACATTGCTCGATAGCATTGTTGCCATGCCCGGACTGATGGGTGCGCGCGAAAAGCTCTTTGCCGCTGAGACCTACCACCGGCAGCGCGCGTTTGACAAAGCAGCGCACATTTATCGCGATATCCTCAAAGATGACCCCAATAACGATGATCTCCAGTTTAAGCTGGGTATAACACATCTTTCTCGGGGCGATACACTATCTGCCGAACAAAATTTTCGGGGGATAATCGCGCGGCAAGATTATAGCGTTACCAGGGAGACCGTCCCTGTTTGGGTTCAGTTAGTACACATTTACAGTCACGAACCCTATCTCAATCGCCTCTTTGAGGAACCAGATGTCCGTCTGGTCGATCAGTTGGGCAATGTGCTTCTCAGAATGGTGAAGGGGCGTCGCGATCACGACGAGAAAATGCTATTTGTCGATATGGCTGAACGCGTTCTCAATCACCAGTTGCAAACCGATCCCAAAAATCAGACCCTGCTGGGCATAAAAGCCCGTTTGTTGCTCGATGCCAATCGTACGGCCGATGCGCGCAAAACCTATCGCCACGCCAACTTACAGGGTGAAAAAACCGAGTATCATCTCGGTATTGCCCGTTCTTACAGGGCCGAAGAAAACTGGGCAAGCGCGCAACAGATCCTGGAAAAGCTCCATCGAGATACGCGTCCTGAAAGCGAGTATTACGATCAAGTCGCGTTTGATCTCGCCCGCGTTTATTTGCGCCAAAATGAAATTGCCCAGGCGCGCACGATCTATCAACAGGCTGTGGCCGCGAGACCTAAAAATACGGGTTTTCGCTACGAATTGGCACGCACATATCTTTTTGATCGCAACTGGGAGAAAGCCATTCCCCTGCTGGAGCCACTCGTCGCCGATACGGAAGATAATCCCGAATTTTTCGAGCATGTGCTCTTTGATCTGGGACGCAGCCTCGAACGAGCGGGACAGTTCGATCGCGCGGTCGCAGTATTTCAACGTCTTTTGGCACTGGATCAGGATCACGCAGATGCCAGCAATTATTTGGGGTATATGCTCGCCGAGCGCGGTGAACGCCTCACCGAGGCAAAAAAGTTAATTGAACGCGCCCTGAAGATTGACCCGGAGAACGGCGCTTATCTCGACAGTCTCGGCTGGGTCTATTATCAGCTCAAACAGTACGAAAACGCCGCGCGTTGGCTCGATCGCGCCCTCACCGTTGAAGAAGAAACCCTTCGCCAAACTGATCCCAATTCCCCGATTATAGATGGTCTGCGCGAGAATCTGGCGGTTATTCACGAGCACGCGGGCGATGCAGCTCAAAAAATGGGTGATCTCGAACGCGCGAGCTACCATTATGAACGCGCTATAGAATTTGATCCCGATAACCAGACTCTGCGGGAAAAATTCAAAAATCTTTCCAGAGATGCGAGTTCTTCCGAATAGACGACCCCGCCCCAATGCACAATCCTAAATATCTCCTTATTCTCCTCTTTCTGATCGCTGGCTGCGTCGCCAACCGCCCCGCCCTTTTGCCGCCTATTACCTCTTCAGCCGAATTTTTCGATCTCACTGCTACCCGCTACGACAGTTTGCTCAGTCAGGAGGTCCGCGCCAGCGTTGACCTCACGATTGATGGGGTGCGCGAACGCAGGGCTTCTGCGCTTGTGCGCCACCGAGTGCCTTCAGATCTCAAACTCGTGGTTGGCGGTTTCGGTACTGTGGTCATGGCCGCGCGTGCCCAGGATGATACGCTGCACGTTCACCTGCCCCGCGAGAATCGCTATCTCGTGGGTCCTCCCGAAGATGTGCTCTATGTGCTCACGGACGTCGATCTGTCCTATTATGCGTATGATCGCGCTATTCTGGGCTTGCCCAATCTCTCCCTTCTGGATGCCTCTCGCGTGGTGCGCTTTGAATCTGGGGAAAAACATATTTTTCTCGAGTTGCAATACGATCTTTATTTGCGCCGTCTCTGGATTGAGGCTGGTACGGGTTTTTTGCGCGAGGAGAGGGTCTATAACGCCGATGGACAACTCGTATCGGCACGCATGCTGTCCGATTATCGAATGGATGGCGGTTTTGCACTGCCCCGACGTATCGAGATTCGGCAGGGTGAGGATGTCATTCTCATCCAGGTCAAATCGCGCGCCATCAATACGGGACTGTCCGACGAGGACTTTGTTTTGTCCGTGCCCAGAGATGCCATACGTCACGATATTCAACGATGAATAATGTGATGCGGATAATAAAAAGAGCACTGGTTCGCTATAATCAGTGCTCTTTTATTTTTTGCAAGGTGGAACGCGCCTGTTACTCGTCCAGGGTGCTCAGGCTGATGGTGGGACCGAAAAAGAGGGCGTTGGCAAAGAGTTTTTGGGTGCCGTACCAGTAGGCGCGGAAGGTGGGGTTGTCGAGCATGAGTATGACGCGGCCATTGCCCTGTTTGGCGACGAGGGTGGATGCGGTTTCGGCGATGTAATTGCGGTTTCTTTCAGAGATATAACCCGCGAGCAAGGGCTGTTTGGCGTATTGCAAGGGGGTGGCATAAGGGTTTACGGGTTTGATAAAGAGTGTGCCGCGCCGAAAGACTGGCAGGCTATCGCTGCGATACCCATAGGCGAGGGGATGGGTGCGGTCCAGGTAGGTCTGAAAGATAGCACCGCCAATAATTTGTGCTCCCCGATCACTGGGTGCATTGATATAAGTTTTGCGTTCGCTGCGATTTTCTCGATGTCGCTCGACGAATTGGGCACTGGCGAGTTTGGAATTGATGGCCCAGCGAACCGCACTGTTGAGTGCAATGAGTGTATTGCCCCGGTGCAGCCACTGTTTTAAGGCGTTGACGCCGGTAGAGTCGAGGGCGCTATAAGATCCGCCTGCTGCGATTACTGTATTATAGCGATTGAGGTCTATATCGCGCACATGGCTGGCGTCTATGAGGCTGATGCCCATATTATAGCGCTGGTCTAATAAATGCCACACTTCACCTGCGTTATAGACATCGGCGCCTTTGCCTATTAAAAGGGCTATTTGAGGTGTTTTGAGGGGGACAAACCCCGGGCTGCCCAGGTCAATACCACTGTCGGTCTGTCCGGTGGAGACGGCAAATACATCGAGGGCGTCTTCGAGGGCGATTGTTTGCATGAGGTTCCGAATTGTTTGCGGATCATTTTTTTGAATGCCCATGGGGATGAGTATGGTGCCGTAGTCAAATAAGCGCACATTCCCTGAGTCGGCCACAGAGGGGATGCGCATGCGAAATTGTCGCGAGGCTACTTTGGCTCTTATCCCGGCTTTTTGCAGGCGGTAAAGTGCGCGCGGTGCGTAATGTCCATTCCATTCAAAGAGGTACGCATAAGCCCCCTGTTCGCCAATATAACCCGTCTGTGTATTGACCGCTGAGTTGAATACAGATAGACGGCCACGAGGAAATTTAGACGGCGGCAACAGGTCGCCAATAAATTCCTGGGATGACGATTTGATCTCGACGAGGGGCATGTTAAATGCCAGGGGCAATGTCCAGGCTGAGACATCGTAAAATAAGCTGTCACGAAAGGTGGTGCGGCGTTCAAACAGGCTGGTGAGTAAGCGGTATTGGGGTTGCGCGGTGGGAATGATATAGGCCGAGCCGGGCGAGAAGGTCTGACCGCCGATGCGCATGGGGCGCGCGAGGTCGTAGATCTGTATGTGGTGCTGCTGGAGTATGTCGATAAAATGATGGGTGCGCGCTATGTCGTCCGGATCGCCAAAAACATAAGCTTTGATGGCGGCAGCCCCGGCTTCCCGGGATGCGGAGATGTAAAAATCGCGCTGATGCGATAGCAGTTCGGTGCGCAGTTCACGGGCTGCCTGGAGCGCTGATAGGGCGGTTCTTACCTGATTGCGTATGGCAAAGGGAAAGGAGATCGGTCCGTGAATGCTTTCTTGTATGAGTCCGCGGGCGCTGGCTTGCTCAAAGAGAAGGCCCACGCCGCCATTGAGATCGGGATAGGTCGATCCTTTGCCGATGTAAAAGTCGTCGAATGACTCCCGCGTGTAATATAGTGTGCCGATTTTATCGAGCGCGCTGACGTGGCGTTTGGCGATTTCAGCGGTGAGTTCATAGGTGCGTGCCGGTGTGAGGGGATTGTTGCGCGAGGGTATGCCCGGTTGAAAAAAGTAAGTGGAATTGGTGTTCATTTCATGGTGGTCGGTGAGCATGTTGGGCTTCCATGCCTGGAATATTTCAATCCGCCCCCTGCTTTCGGGATGCTGGATAAATACCCAGTCGCGGTTGAGATCAAACCAGTAGTGGTTGGTGCGCCCACTCGGCCAGATTTCTCGATGTTCCCGGTGCTCGGGGTCGGCAACGAGTTGTTTGCTGCGGTGCATATTTGCCCAGTGTGCAAAGCGGTCAAAGCCATCGGGATTGGATACGGGGTCGAGCAAGATGACGGCGTTGGCGAGGAGGTTGTCTATGGCAGGACCTTGCGCCGCTGATAGATGATATGCAATTAATGGCGCGGCGTTGCCTCCGCTGGGTTCATTGCCGTGGATGCTATATCCCATGTACACGACTACGGGCATTGTGTTGATGTCGAGCGCGGATGACTGGTCCGGGTTTGTGAGTCGCCGGTGTTGTGTCTGGATGGCGGCGAGGTTCTGGTGGTTTTGCGGCGATGTGATGGTGAGCAACAATAGGGGCCGTTGCTGGTGTGTTTGGGCATATTGTGTGAGGACTATGCGGTCGGAGCGCTCGGCCAGTGTGTGCATGTAGTTCGCGATGAGGTCGTGCCGCAGGTGCCAATCGCCAATCTGAAATCCGAAAAAGGCTTCGGGTGTGGGGATGTCGGGATTGTAGGTCGTGCCCTCGGGCAGGTAATAGCTGAGGTCAACGCGAGAATGAGCCGGTGTATTCAGTCCGATTAATGCGATGAGGATGATCAATAGGCGTGTCATTGGATGCCTCGTTGTGGGGTGAGAGGACATAACAAGGAAAGAAATTATTAGAAAAAGTCAAATGAGAAGGGTTGGGTCCTTTAAATCAGTTTATTGCCTTGATCCACGGGAGTCATTTTTTTAAAGACCAGTTATTGTAAAAAAACAAATTGCATTCAAAATTAAAATATTTTATATTTTTGTGAAACTTTTTTGTCTAAAATGGTGTCTAAAACGAAAAAAGGAGAAAAATGCGTAAAATTATTGAAAAATGTCCAGCCTGCCAGAATGATGTGATTGTCACCCGCATTCGCTGTACGCAATGTGAATGTGAGGTTATCGGAGAGTTTCAGCCCACGATTTTTAACCGGCTGACGCCCGAAAACCTGACTTTTGTCGAGACATTTGTCCGATTGCGCGGCAATGTCAGAGAGATGACGCGCGAACTCCGCGTGCCCTATAGCACGATTCGCAACCATCTCGACGATGTGATTGCAGAACTCGGTTTTGTAACGGGAACACATCCCGAGGTGGAAAATTTGTCCACTGCGTCCCAGCAAGAGGTTCTCGACCGTCTCGAATCCGGTGAGATTTCAGTGGAGGATGCAGCGGAAGAACTTAAAAAGAGAGGATAAAGAAAGGAGTATATCGTGAAAGAAGAACGCATGAAGGTTCTCGAGATGATTCAAGATGGAAAAATAACGGCAGAAGATGCCGTGAAATTACTCGATGCGCTCGGAGATACTGCAGAAGAACCTCAAGGTCAAGGTGAAGGTCGCCAGCGCAGACGCAATGGAAGTCGTCAGCGCCAACGCCGACGCAGACGCTCTGGCGGCGCAGATATTCAGGTTGAGGTGCAAGAACGTATCCGCGAAGCGCAAGAGACTCTGCGCGAGGCGATGCCCAGAGCCAGACGCGCGGTGCGCGAGGCGATGCCCAATGTCAATCGCATAGTGCGTGAGGCCACGCGCTCAATTCCCGATGTGGGTGAGATTGTTCAGGAGGCGATGCAAACAGCATCTGAAGCCTTTTCACAATGGGCGGAAGATGGCGATAGACGGTACCCTGAAAAAGCGGTGCGGCAATTTGTTGAAACAACGCCGATCCAGGTCTCTGATCGCCTATCTGTGCGGACGCCAAAGGGCCATATTACCTCAAAAATTTGGGATCGCGATGAGGTCCAGATTGACGCAAAAATCTCGGTTTGGGGAACTG
>JAPOXY010000258.1 GCA_026706845.1 Gemmatimonadota bacterium | reverse complement strand
CCGGCTGTATAGCCCACGAGGAGGCCGAGAAACGCGGGTTTGGAGCGGCGGTAGAGGTTTACACCGCCGACGGCCATGATTACGGATTTGCACGCCCAGGCGATAAAGACGGGCATGACGAGGTGACCGGTGTTGTCGGCTGCCGATAAGGTGAGTCCGATGGGATGCAGGGGCCAGCCCGGGAACCGGTAGCGCAAGAAGGTCAACAATGCCATCAGGCCCGCCCCGATTGCGAAGAAGACCATGCGCTCGCCGTCGGGTGCTTTGGGCGTGTGCATCATGGTTAGCGTCGATCCGTAGATGCCTTTTGGGTCGCCGCTGAAAAAGGGGAAGCGCGGGAAATTGTACGCCCCATGAGAATAGCCCAGATGCAGGGTATAAAATACAGATGCGGCCAGTCCCAGCAAGACGCTTATGCCAGCCCAGAATAACAATGCGCGGCGATTGCCCTGGATGAGTTCGCCCATTTTGATCGATTGCGCCACGCCGGGCGTGAATAGTCCCCGCATGTAATCGACAATGGAATACGACAGGGCAATACCCGTCAAACTGCCCGCAGACATGACTTCTGTGCCGCGCATGTCCATGACAAATGCCTGCGGTGTTACTGTGGCGCCCGAATATACCATCCCGGCTTCTGATACGACCCGCGCCAGGCCGATATAAATTATGGATAGCGCACATAGAAAGACGAGTGCGGTTGTTATATCCATGCCGATGCGGCAGAGATAGAAGAGCACAAAAGACAGGCTCACTAAAAATACAAAGACCACTGTGCGGTAGGCCAGTACTTCCCGGGAGTCGTCGGCGGGATAGGCTTTTCTAAATGCTTTCAGGAAGACGTCTCGCAAATGCCACCGCGCGACCCATAACCGCCATACGACCAGGCACGCCAGCGCGCCAAAGCACTGATAGGCTTCGGTGGGCGGGTCGGCGCTGAACGAGTCGGTTGATTTGGCTATCTGGTAGCCCAGGCGGTTGAATATGCCGCCTTCTACTACGTGTAATAAGAAGAAAAACCAGACGGAAAACAATACCTGTGTGTTGGCAAAGTACGCAAAGCCGATGGTGAACAGGTTCAGGGGTTCCAGATAGACGTGGGGAGAATACCGCGTAAAATTAAACTTTCCGGCGTGGGGAAAGATCCCAATTCCGGGCATGAGCGGGTAAAACCAGGATAGGGAATTCCACAAGAATAACAAAAAGGGTATTGCGGCCATGATCCAGAATAGCTTGCCCCGCATAAATCCCGGCAACAGTTGTTTTGACCGTGAATCTTGAGCCATTTCCAGGGGCACGGCTACGAGGGGATAGACGAGTTTTTCGTGTTCTGCCCATTGCTTGCGCAAGATGACCATCATACTGGCTGAGAGCGCGAATACTGCGACGATAAAGCTCGCCCACCACAGCAGGGGCATCAGCCACACTTCCCAGGGCATGGACGCGCCGGGTGGCAGGCCTTCGTAGAACATGCGCAGGGCTTCGGGGTCTATGGGTACGACCCACGAGTCGAGATTGGGATGATAGAATTCACCCCATCGATTTTCGGGTGTGGCAAAATAAATCGGCGTGGAAATGACGCCGATGAGAAATCCGGTTACGCCCGAGGCGGGTACCACGCACCCCACCATGCCGATTGCCGCTATTGCCAGCAGTTCTGAGGGCGAAAACGCGTGGTGCGATCCCAGGAGTTTCAAGATCGGGTTGACGGCTGCGACCAGCAAGACAAATACGGCCATCAATGTGAGCTGAAAAAAGCTCAGGTTTAGTCTGGATGCATGTACCACGGTCTCGGCATAGGTTACCCACAGGTTGATGAATATCACTGCGCCCAGCGCAATTCCCACTGAGCGGACTGTCAGGCCCTTTTCCTGCTGGGGATCGGTTTCATGTGCAAATTCTGTTTGTATTGCCATTTAAGTGCCTTTACCACCAGTGAACCGAGTGCCCCTGGCCCGGCCACCAGATCGCATCGACGAGAAATGACCAGGCGACGCCGGCTGTGTAGCCGACGAGCAGGCCCAGAAATAGGGGCATGGCTTTCCGATAGAGGTTCACGCCGCCGATGCGGAGCAAGGAGGCTTTGCATACCCAGGCGATGAATACGGGCATAACCAGCGAAGCTGTGTTATCGGCAGCGGAAATGGTCAGGCCGATGGGGTTGATGGGCCACCAGGAAAATCGGTATCTCAAAAATGTCAACAGGGCCATTGCGCCCGCGCCAATGGCGAAAAAGATGATGCGGTTTGGGTCGGGTGCTTTGGGCGTTCGCATCATGGTAAGGGTAGATCCGTAGATGCCTTTTGGGTCGCCGCTGAAGAAGGGGAAGCGCGGGAAATTGTACGCTCCATGCGTATAGCCCAGATAGAGCATGAGCCATACGGAAGAGACAAATCCGGCGAGTACGCCAATGCCCACGCAATAGAATAACAGACGGCGGTTGCCGCGGATCAGGTCGCCCAATTTGATCGATTGAGCCAGCGCCGGGGTGAATAGTCCGCGCATATAATCTATGAGGGAGTAGGACAATGCGATGGCCGTCATGCTGCTTCCGGATATGACGTGGGTGCCGCGCAGGTCCATCACAAATGCCTGCGGCGTTACCGTGGCGCCAGAATACACGACGCCAGCTTCGGATACCACCCGCGCGATGCCGATGTAGATGACGGCAACGCCGGACATAAAAATCAATGCGGTGGTCAGGTCCATCCCTATTTGCAGGAGCCAGAATAAGACGTAGATGAGGCTACACGACAAAATCAAAACTGCGGATCGGTAGGATAGTATTTCTTCGCGGTCATCTACTGGATGATTTTTGTCGAGTGCTTTGAGAACGACATCGCGCAGATGCCGCCGCGCGACCCACAGTCGCCATACCACGAGACAGGCGAGTGCGCCAAAACACTGCCAGGCTTCGGTGGGCGGGTCTGCGCTGAATGAATCGGTTGACCGCTCGATCTGATAGCCCAGGCGGTTAAAGATGCCTCCTTCCAGGACGTGGAGTAAAAAGAAAAACCAGACTGAGAATAGTACCTGTGTATTGGCAAAGTACGCAAATCCGATGGTCAAAAATTGCATGGGCTGAATGTACATGCCCGGTGAATAGCGCGTGAAGCGGAAATATCCTCCGTGCGGCAGGATGCCGATGCTGGGCAGGAGCGGGTATGCCCATGATAGGGAGTGCCAGACAAAAATCAAAAATGGTATAGCCGCTGCAATCCAGAACATGGGACCGCGCATGAATGCGGGTAAGAAACGCGCAGAGAGGGCATCTTGCGACATTTCAATGGGTACGGCGGCGATGGGATAGGCGAGTTTTTCGTATTCTACCCATTGTTTTCGCAAGATGATCATCAGTGTGGCGGAAACGGCAAATACAGCCACTACCAGACTGCCCCACCACGCCAGCGGTGCCAGCCACACGCGATAGGGTATAGCGCTGCCGGGCAATAAGCCTTCGTAAAAGGCGCGTACAGCCTCCTGATTGGTGGGCACGACCCATGAGTTGAGGTTGGGGTGATAGTACTCGGCCCATCCATTTTCGGGCGTGGCAAAATAAAAGGGGGTGGAAATTACCCCGATCAAAAATCCGGTGATGCCGGATGTGGGCACGACGCAGCCCACGATGCCAATGGCGACAACGGATAGCAATTCGGCAGGTGCAAAGGCGTAGCGGCGATTTACAGTTTTGATCAGGGGATTGACTAACCCGATCAGGATGATGAAGATGGCGAGGAGGGTTATTTGAAATACGCTCAGGTTCAGGCGAGAGGTTTTTACCACGGTCTCGGCATAGGTCACCCACAGGTTGATGAAGATCACGATTCCAATGCCCAGGGCAACCGAGCGGAGTGTTATGCCTCTTGCAGGTTCACCTGTTGGGTCTGATTGCAGTGCTTCGGCCAAATGTCTCTCCTATTAGCACAAATGGCACACCCCGCACGGAAGTCGGATTGTGTTCCAATTCCGGCGGGGTATGAAAGATACGGCGAAACGAATAGACGAATAGACGAATAGACGAATCCCACCCAACCACCCAGAGTCAGTGCAAATCCCGATTCGCAGATTCGTTGATTCGTCCGATTTCTCCTACAGTGAACCCGAGAGATTCAGGCGCAGGGGCGGGTCGAACAAATCGCCAAGATTGCTATACGATACGTCTAAGGCGATGTGTCGTCCACCGAATTTTCCCTTGAGACCGCCGCCAATACTCCAGGTTTCCACATCGTATTTGATCTTATAGCCCGCTCGCAGAGCGATGAGGTTCTGTATCCAGAGTTCACCGCCCAGATTCCAGCGCTGTTCCCGGTCGGTGAAGAAAGCGCCTTCAAACGAGCCGGTCAGAGATACGGGATCGCCGAGGTTGCCGTACAATTCCATGGCTATCCCGGTGTGGAATACCAGGGGCATTTCCGATTTTTCGCTCACGATTTCCTGCTCTCCGCCCAGGTTTTTCATGTTCATGCCAATGCGCAGGCTTTGAAAGCCCGTGTACATCAAGGTGCTGACATTCACGGAGACTGCGCTGAGTGTCTCTGGTCCCAGCGCGGATTGGACAAAGCGCAGGGAGGCAGCTGCCGAGAGCTTGTCGGTCAATTGATAGGCGTAAACCAGGCCTAAGGCGAGGTCGCCCGAATTCACCATAGCACCGGTGCCGTCTGGTTCCATGGTGGTTGTTTCGGGCATGTCGGGCAGGGTAAAGTTCACAAATGATACGCCCAACACGCCCCACTGTCCGGTATTGTAGGCGAGGGACCCGGTGACAAATGACGATTCGACCAGCCATTGGGTATAGCCAAAGGTATATGCAAGATTGTTCACTTTGGTCAGACCCGCCGGATTCCAGATCATGCCGTCTATCCCGTCGGATACCGCGGTAAAAGCATCGCCCATGCCCGCGATTCGGGCATTGTTGGTTACTTTCAAAAAATTAAATGTGGATGGCTTGATCTTGCTGCGGCCCTCCGGATTCAGAATCTCTTCAGCTTCCGGGAAGAGTTCCTGTGCCTGGGTAGGAGCCGATAGGGCGAGCGCCATCAAAACGATCAGCACTACGGACATCGTATTTTTCATAGTATCAATCCTTGTGTTTTAACGGTTGATTATGAACGCGCCCTTGGTCTTGCGACCGCGACTGGCAGGCACGAGCGACTCCACCACGAAGAAGTACGCGGACGAGGTGGCTTCACCGGTGAGGAAGCGATCTTTCAAAAGCCACTGCGCTTCCCCGGCCGTTGGATCGTTGTGGTTGATTTCGGCAACGAGATCTCCCGAAACCGTAAAAATGGAGATTTTTGCCTGGTGCGGCACTCCTACAAAGCGCAGTTTGAGCGTGCCCTGATAATTGGATTGGGCTTGCGCCAGACTAAACGGATTGGGCACCACGACTACCGGCCTCTCCATATTGTCGGCGGCGTCATTGGCGGCCAAAATTGGGCTGCCCGGAACGATCATGCGCTGTTCTGCTGCCGACCATCCGCTCTCCAATCCGTTTTCCGTGAGGTGCTTGCGCACGGTCTCGGGCAGATCGGCAAGGGTTTTGGAGCCTTCGGACCACGACGATTTGGGGCTGGCAACAGAGCGCACATTGTAGGCAAATTGGAATCCGGCCAGCGAATTTTCATCTATCCAGGTGTACGTGCCGCCCTGACTGCTGCCGGCTGGAACCGTGCCCACCAGATCCCACGGTCCGGTCTCCTGCCAGGTCGAGCGATAGACCCGATAGGCGACCACGTCGGCCTGACCGTATTCGGGGTTGATGGCTTTTTCAGCGGCATCTGACCACGTCAGGGTAATTTTGGCCTGTGCATTGCTCCCCTGGAAGAAATCCACATCCGGGGGTGCGTTGGGTATCTGGTACTCGTTGTCGTAGGTAAATTGCGCGTGGTTCAGATGCCGCAGCATGGCTTCTTCGCCTTTGGCCAAAAGCGATTTGCGGGCGTCTGGACCAATATCGCCCACGTTCCACGACCACTTGGTAATGTCGTTGGCATAACCCGTCTCGGCGTTGATCTCAAATTCGGCTGATGATCCAAAGCCGTAGGCCAGCACGATTTTGGCTTTTTGTCCGGGTGCCAGGCTGTAAGGACCAAAGATCAGGTCTTCCCACTGCATTTGTTCAGAGGGCGGGTTGTCCATTGTGGGCGAGGTGAAAAAGTCGTACTGGGCGGCCATGCTCAATGCGCCCCGCGTGGGGTCGTCGATGTTGCGGCGGCCGAATACTTCGTACCAGTGCGACAGGGGTTCGCCCTGTGGATCGACAAAGCCTTCCGCTGCGTCTGCGGCGTTGAATGTGTGACTCGCCCCGGCATTGCGAAATGCGAGCGGTGCCATAAACTGATAGGCCGGTGCAATGGGCATGCCCTCGGGCCTGTTCCTGCTGCCCGGGAAGCCCCGCGCTTCCAGGTCCGAGAAGTAGGGATCGCCCGTGTCTTCTTCAAAGCTGGACGGGGAGTTGCCATCCCACTGGTACATGATGTATTTGCCCTGGAAATCCGCAGGTGACAATCCGCTTAAGGGATTGTTTTCGAAGTTGGATGCTTCGCTATAGCGATAGTGGTCGTCCAGCGCCTGACTGCGGCGATAGGTGACCAGGCCGCCTTCATGACCCCAGCGGAAAGATGTGCCAGCACTATTGACATACATGGAGTTCATGACGCCAAAGTAGGTGTTGTCGAGTTGCTGTCCGCCCCGATTTTCAAACTCGAGTTCCAGGATGAAAAAGTCGTCGAAATCCTGATGGCTCCACGCATGGGCTTTGCGCGTTACGACCACGTTGTGCTTTGTCTGCCATTGCGTGATATGGATTTCTTCGCCTGCATTTTGTACGGGCGGATAAATGCCGTAATCGAAGTTGTGAATTTCGTAGGGTCTCAAATTGGCCGGGTCAGCGGATTGGGGCGAAGCACCTTGCCACCAGTTGGATTTTACCGTGCCTGGACCCACACCGCGATTGGGTACAATGGACTGGATGCCCCACGAGGATTCTTTGGAGTTGGTGATGTCGTAATTCATGGGTATTACGTCTTCGGTGGGTGTGCGCGGGCCTGTGACTGAGACGTATTTTTCACCGTCCACATTGGTCAATACCAGCACACCTTCACCGGCCGAGTGCATGTTTGTAAAGCCCTTTTGTGCGGACGATCCCCATGCTTTGTCGCCCCAGTATTCCACAAATTCTTCGGTGCCCAACAGGGCGTATAATGAGTACAATTCGCCCGGGTAGGACATGCGCATCATTACCCGAGATGGGGTTACCTGATAGTGCATGCTCGAAGTACCGGAGTTGGTAAACGAGAGCCATACCAGCGACCGGGTCATGTGCCGCGACGCACTATAGACCACCTGTGCCTGCGAATCTATTGTGCCGATTGACATGAGGCACAATACCATCAGACCCGGCAACCATTGTCTTTTCAAGTTTTTCAGATACATAGATATGATCCTCCTGTCAGATTAGAACTTAAACCGCGCCCCGGCCACGATGGTTCGGGGTCTACCCAGCCCGCCGTTGTAGCGGGTCAGTTCGGAAATATCGCCGAAAGTATCGAATTTGCTGTCTCCGGGCGGCGGTTTCTGGAGGCCGTACTGGATCCAGCGGAAGCCAGTGCTCGTGTCGTCGCGCTGCCCAAAGAGATTGCGGACTTCCAGGAATGTCGTGGCTGTACCCGTCTGCCCCAGTCCAAAGTCTTTTTCAAAGCTGACATCTGTCAGTGTGGAGGGCGGGCCGTTGCGCCGTTCCCTGGGTCCCGTGGGTGGCGTGTACCAGAATGCGCCCCTGGTGTGCATCTGCCAGACCATGGTCGCGCGGAATCCGGCCAGAGCAGTAATGTGGAAATCCGGCGGTGCAGAGAAGAGGAATTGCACGCTGGCAAAGTTGCGCCTGTCCAGGCCGCCATCTAAGGTGGGAATGCTGTAGTTGGCGATGTTGAAGGAGTATAGCCCGTCTTCGACGAGGACTGGCTGTTCCCAGAAGGCATTGCTCTTTGGTTCCATCACATCTGCTTTGGCTTTGTATTTCAGGGCAATTTCATTGGCTTTCTCTGCGAATGCCCTCCGTTCTTCGGCCGTTGGTGCGCGGGGCACTTCCTGTCCGTCGGCTTGCACGGTGACGCCGGCAAAGAATTTGTCGCTGTTCACATATTGAGCCGTGGGAGCGATGAACCATTCCCAGGATGATTTGCCGCCGCGGTGCGCTTTGGCCCAGTTGACGTTGTAGGCCACATACAGGGCGGTCATCTGGCTGAATTTTTTCTGGAAGGACAGCTCAAATCCGCGGGATGTGGCAAAGCGGCGATTGAAGAATGCGTGGGTATATGAAGAGTTGAAGCCAAATACGGGTTCGTCGATGAAGAAGTCCGATCCACCGCTGGATAGCGTGCCTTCCTGGTCTTTGTAAAAGGCCGTCAGACCCAGGACGTAATCGCCGTAGAAGTTGTAGTCGAAGCCGACCTCAAAGTTGGTCGTGCGTTCGGGTTTCATGTGGACATTGCCAAATTCACCCGCAAGCGGATAGACCAGGGCGTTGAAAATTTCCATCTGGTCGATTTGTCCGTTGCCATTCAGATCTTTGTCCGGTCCAGTTGCCCGCCACGTGCGGTTGTAAAGGCTTTGCAAACCGATAAACTGGTGGAAGCGTCCGGTGAAAAATCGGATGGTGGAACGATCTGTGATGGGGTGTGAGATACCCAGGCGCGGGCTGATGGCTGTCTGCGTGGGCGAATCCACGATGGGTACGTTTCGCCAGCGCGTCAGCGAGTTGTAGTGGTTCCAGGTGACGTGGTCCATGGCGCGGCCAAAGGATTCGCCGGGCGCGAGGACTTCGTAGCGCACACCCAGATTGACGATCAGGCCCTCAAATTCCATTTTGTCCTGGATATAAGCCGCGTAAGTCGCGGGATTAAAAGGTTCCATGCCCACGATGGGATCGCCCTTGCCCAGCAAGCGGATGTTGCGTTCGCGGGTTGTGTTATAGACCACATCTTGCTGTTCGATGCTGTTGCGGATGATTTCAAAGCCGGCTTTTACAAAGTGTCCCCGCGTTACCTGACTGGACAAATCGCCTTTTAGCAGGATGCGCGTGCGCTGCGCCCAGCTAAAGGCGTGGATATCTCGCGTGCCGTAAAATCCGTTTGCACCGCGGACGATATCGGTTGTCTGTGACGGTACGTCGCTGGTATCGAGGGATGTGCTCTGGAAAGATACGCGGACTTCGTAAAATGTTTTGGGCGATATGGTGTGTGTCAAGACGCCGTAAAATACCCGATCTGTGCGTGGCGACTTGCCCGAGGAGCTATACCCTGCGGGCAGGTAGAGGTTGCGCCCGCTTTCCGATATGCCCCGCACCCCGCCCGGTGGCACGCCCGTGGTTGCGCCGCCCGGACCGCGTACCACACTGGTCGAGCCGTTGTTGAATCCGTCTTTGTACACCCATGTGGTGCCGAGCTTAATTTTGTACTTGTCTCCCGGCCGATAGGTCGCATTGGCCGATGTGTTCAGGTTAAAGGGCGCGTGATTGGTGGGACCTGGAAAAACGGATGCCTGCCGATCTGTATAGGTGCTGAGGAAGAATCCGAGTTGTGGGTTAATTGGTCCGGAGACGTTGCCCTCCAAAAAATGTCCCAATGCTTTGTCGTAATCCGAAGGCGTTGAATCTATATTGGGATTGCCGGTATCCGGGGTTTTGCCTTCTAACAGCGGACTGTTATAGACGTTCGCACCCCAGTGCTTTAGCCCCGGCAGGGTCAGGCGGTATTCGCCCAGGCCACCGTATCGCTCTTTGGCTTCGCGGCTCACCAGGCTGATTACGCCGCCCTGTGCATTGCCGTATTCGGCGTTCATGCCGCCGGTTACGACGGCGACTTCTTGCAATGCCCCGCGCGCCAGGCTGTTGACCTGTGAGGCTGTGTTGTTTTCGGCTACGCCATCGTCGTTGGACAGGCGAATGCCGTCGATTTCCACAAAGACTTCATTGGTGCCATTGGTTACCGAGGCGGTATGGCTTGCGCGAATGCGCAGGGCGCCGTCCAGGGATACGCCCGGCTGCAATTCGATGACTTCTGCCGCGTTTCGCGCGAGGGGAACCTGTTCGACCTGTTCGACGCCTACGATATAGCGACTCACGGTTTTATCGGGTTCCACGGCAGGCCGCTCGGCAATGACGACCAGTTCGCCGAGTTCTACGGCTGCTTCCTGGAGTACGATATTCACTGTGGTGGTCAATTCGACCTGTACCAGCACGTTTTGTATGGTTTCGGTGCGGTAGCCTACCAGGGATGCTTCCACTTCATGCACGCCCGGATCGACAGCTAATATTAAAAAATAGCCGTCTGTATCGGTTACAGCGCCGCGCCGCGTGCCTTTTACTACGACGTTGACGCCGGGTAGTGCCTCACCCTGGGCATCTGTCACGACACCGGTAACTTTTCCTGTTGTAGCTGCCATCCCATCGCCCGGATGGAAGACGCATAGTGCGCCGACCAGGAGCAGGAGACAGCCCAAACGAATGTTAAAACGCATGCTGAACCTCCGTTATTATTTGGGGAAATACAACTTGAGCCGAACACCTATGTTGAGTTTGTGAAATGGGAATGCCTCTTGTAAGCCCCAGGCTTCGAGGGGTCGCACATGACCCCAGATGACGTGGTATTGTGCCCGAAGGTCAAACGCAAAATTCTGAGAGGCGAAGTATTCTACGCCCACACCGGCGTTTACACCCAGAGCCGTGCGAACATCTGATTCGGGGCGCTGTATCAAATTGGTGTCCAGCGTGCCGCTCTGTCCGGGGTAAATTAATCCGCTGATTTCGTTGTTGTAGTGGTAAAATCCCGATCCGATGACGAAGTAGGGCGCGCCACCCCCGGTGTTCAGTTTTTCACCTCCGCCGTTGAAGTGGTAGAGATAGTTGGCGGTTACTGTAAACCAGGTCATTTCCGAACTGGCGTTGGAGCTTGCGTATTCCTGCAGGTCAACCGACCACAGGAACCTGCGGTTTTCCAGTTCTCCCGATCCGTATTTGGCATACCGCGCGTCCAGTTCAAATGTCCAGGTCGGGTTGTTGATGCGAGAGATTGTTCCCCCGATGTCAATTCCCCCCGAGGGAAACCACTGGTTCAATTTGAACAGCGGCATGTCGTATTGCCCGGTTACCCCAACAGACCAGGTGCCGTTCACTTCTGCCACTCCCGGCCCAACGAGGGCCAGACTTAATAACGCTGCTATAATGAATCTCATACGACGACCTCCTTTTTTGAGGTTTGTGACGATTTGCATACTGCGGGTAAAACACTTCTATTCGTAAATTATAGGCATACCTCCTTTCGGATTTCGGATGAAAGGATTATGTGTATTAAAGCTGATGAACCACAGCGATTATTTGTTTCAAAATGACTTATTTTAAATTTAATCTATGTTAATATTCAAATTGAGACGGGTCAATCGAAAACGACGATTTTTCCAAATTTATTTTTACATTTTTTTACAAAAGAAAAAACCGCTCTGGAATGACACCAGAGCGGTTTTGTTTGTCTTTATGTAAAGTTGGCGGCTATTTGGTCAAGAACGGTTCACTCGTCGCCACGAGCATGACCAGGTCTTTCAAGCCATAGCCCTGTGTTTTTAAGTTGTGTAAGATGCGATCCACTTCGGGTCGGTCAGTGGCTTCCAGCGTGCGTCCGGTCGCGTAGGTGAGCATTTTTTCGGTCAGGCAGCGGGCAAATTGGTCTTTCTTTTGCATTAAGATTTTCTTAAAGCCCACGAGGCCGTCGAATTTGCTGCCGTCAGATAGGACATCCGATGCATCTATTTTTGGTTTCTTTGGACCGTAACCATATCGCCACGCGCCTATGGGATTGAAATTTTCCAGTGCAAAGCCTATGGGATCGATGTGGCGATGGCATTCGTTGCAGGTGGCGATATTGCGGTGGCTTGCAAGTTGCTGGCGAATGGTTGTCGATCCCCGAATGTCGGGTTCGAGTGGTTCGATATCGGGTAATGGGGGCGGGGGTGGTGTGCCCAGTATATTTTCTAATACCCATACCCCGCGCACTACGGGCGATGTTTCGATTCCGTTAGATGTTGCCGTCAATACACTGGCGTGTCCCAACAGGCCGCCGCGTTTGGGGTCATTGAGTTTTACTTTGCGAAATTCTCTGCCCTCTACGCCTTCTATGCGGTATAACAAGCTCAGGTCGCGGTTGATGAAGGTGAAGTCCGAGTCGATGAAATGCGCGATGCTCATGTTTTTGTCGAGGATGTGCTGAAAAAAGGCGTGGGTTTCTTTTTTGATCGCGTCTTCGAGATGCGCCTGATAGTACAATCGGAAATTGCGCGGGTCGGGCGGCATTTCGCCGATTTTGTACAGGGCCAACCATCGCTCTGTGAAGTTTTCTACAAATGCCCTGGCTTTTTCGTCTTTTAACATGCGATCGATTTGCGCGCGCAAGACGTCGGGTTTGTGCAATCGCTTTTTCCTGGCCTGCTCAAATAATTCTTCGTCGGGCATGGATGACCAGAGAAAATACGAGAGTTTGGACGCGAGGGCATAGTCGTCTAATTGGCCTTCGTTTTCGTAGAGATAGAGGAAGTTGGGCGAGCACAAGATGGCTTTTAAGCCCATTTTTATGGCTTGAACGCGCGAGGCGCCTGTTTTTTCGTGTTGCTCGACCAGTTGCAGAATGTGCGCGATTTCACTCTGTTTGACCGGGCGGCGATACGCGCGCGTGGCAAAACGGGTCAGGATATCGCGCGGTTTGACTTTGTTGGGGTCGCGCTTGCCAAATATGCTCGTGTGCGAAGACGGGGGCCACTGATCGTAAAGGGGACCTTCGATTTCGACTTTGTATATGCGAATGCTCGGTCCCAGATAGTTCATGACTGCGACTTCGGTTTGCCGGTGTACGAGTTGCTGATCTTCTCTCTGAGACAGTTTGCGCCGGTCTGTTTTGTCGTAGAGCTGGGGATGGTAACGCCTCAGAATGCTCCGCCAATAAAGGGTGATCGGTCCGTTTGGATAGGTGACGCGCGGCACATAGGACTCATCCAGATAGAGTTCGCGTTCGTAATCGCGCGGTTTGCCATCTGCGATCATTTCAAATTCGGCTAATGGCATATCCGATGTGTTGCTTTGCCGCAGGTCGCCATAACGCCCGGATGCGGCGACAATGCCCAGGCGCATGGGTTCATTTTCATCTGTTCGCAGTGCTTTGTCATAGGGGTGTTGCTGGTTGTGTGCGGATGCGCGAACGCGAACGCGGTAAATTCCCGAATGCGGTACGCCTTTTCGGAATCTGTCGATGGACATGTATCCCCAGCGGTCGTCGGGTCGGCGGAATAGCTCGTCGTATCCCTGTTTCAAGCGGCGGCTCGCCGGTGCTAAAAATCCACCGGCCCCGCGCATGATGGGAAAGGTGAATTCGTGTGTTTTTACTTCTGGCGGTGGGCCGGGCAATATGGCGCGTTCTACGATTTGATCGGCGGCGTCGAGATATTTTTCGACGAGGAAATCCGACATGACGAGGGTTTTGCCAATGTTGTCAAATCCGTGTTCTTCATCGTCCTGGGGAAATGCATCTGTGGGGTCGAATATGGTCATGTCCAGATGCAGTAGATCCCGAATGGTGTTGCGGTATTCGTTCCGATTCAATCGGCGCAAGACCGTTTGTCCGCCCGTGCTTTCTTCTGCTTCGTAATGCGCTTTTAGCGAGGCGGTGATCCAGTCGATTACGGGCATCATTTCAGCCAGTTCGGGCTGCGGCTCTTCATAAGGCGGCATTAAGCCGAGGTTTAACATGTCGGCGATGTTTTGCCACGTTAGCAAGACATCTTCATTGTGAAAATCCAACGTGAGGGTGTCAAACCGCAGGTCTGCTTTTTGAAGCTCTGCGCCGTGGCATTTGTAACATCGCTGCGACAAAAACGTCCGCACGGTATTTTTATATGTCGCATCCCCTTCTGCCCATGCAGTCGCTGACGACAAGATGCCAATCAGGAGGAATAGAACGCATTTTTTCATTTTTATTCGAATCCTTTTAGCGTGCCGGTGCTCTGGCCGAAGTGATCGATTTCCAGTCCAAAATTCTGTAACATCGATAGGTACAGGTTGCTCAATGGTACGCGCTGGGGTTTTGCTTCTGGAAATACCAGGTGCTGCCCGTGTTGGAATCCACCACCCGCGAGCAAGATGGGCAGGTTTTTGTTGGAATGGGAACTGCCGTTGCCCATGCCGCTGCCGGATAATACCATGGTGTTGTCAAATAAGGTTCCCCCAGCGGGGTCTTCAATGGCTTTGAGTTTGTCAAAGAACAGGCCCAGGTGTTTCATCTGGTATTTTTCGATGATTGTCAGGCCTTCCATGAGTTCGGGCAATTTGCCGTGGTGTGAGTATTTGTGGTAATTCGTGTTCAAGCCCAGGTCCGTGGTTTTGATCCCCATGCCCACTTCCAGGGTTGCTATCCGCGTGGAGTCGGTTTGCAGTGATAGGGCAATGAGGTCATACATCAAGGGCAGGGTTTCGACAAAGGGACCATTTTCCGGCATTTCCATATTGACCTGGGGTTTGGGTTTGTCCAGCCACGCTTTGGACATGCCCAGCTTTTTCTCGACTGTGCGCACAGAGGTCAGATATTCTTCCAGTTTTTCCCGATCTCTTTGTCCCAGTTTGCGCTCAAAGGATCGCGCTTCTCCCATTACGGCGTCTAAGATGCTGCCGTGCTGCTCGAGCGCGATTGCACGCCGTTCTTTTTCCTGTGCTGTGGTATCTACAAATAGCGCTTGAAATACTTTTCGAGGATCGTTAATCGGCGGTACACGCACGCCCGTGCGTGTCCAGCACATTTCGCAGTGGCCGTTGATGCTCACGTTTAACGAGGGGAACCGCGTGTTGACGCCCACAAATTCCGCGGCTTTTTGATCGATGCTGATGTTGCCTTCGGGCATCATTTTGGCGTCTTTGATGCGGGTGCCGCTCAAGAATGTATGCGCGGTGCGGTGCCCACCGGTTACGCCGTGGTCCAGGTTGGAGAAGATGGTGAAATCTCGCTGGTGCGCTGATAGTGGTTGCAGGAGGGAAGGAAGTGCGTAATTTGTGCCGCTTTCTGTTGGAAAGAATCGCTCGGGGATCATTCCAAAGGGGTTGCCAATACATACCAGTCGCTTTGCAGCTTGTTCGCGGGCAAGGGCAAATGCCTGACTCGCAGCCCGCCCCACGGGGATCATGGCGTCTAAAAACGGCAATGCCAGACAAACACCTGCATTTCTGAGAAATGTGCGCCGGTTCAGTGGTTTCATGGGTGGCTCCTTTTTTAGCGATCGCGTTACATTTATTTACATTATTTACATTTATTTACATTATTTACAGCTATAATGATTATGAATGTAAGAATAACGAAAATTGTGGTCTGTGACAAGAAAATTATACAGGGCCTTAAACGTATTACACGCTTATACGACTGCTTTAGATTCACAAATTGATGAAATAGCCGAAATGCCAAATATTGCAGGACGGTGCTGTACTATCTTATGAGGTCACAGAAACTCTACAGGGTCGCAATAGAGGCGTTTCAGGCTAAGAATAGATCGTGTTGACCGGCTTGACCGAGCTACCTGGGCAAGAAATCTGTTTGGATAATATTACCTTTTAGGGTTATATTTCAAGTAAGTATAGCATTCATAGACAAGGGACCACAGAATTTGCATTGGGATCGGGCATTTTTTTCGTACATAAATGGTTTTATATGAAGATTTTGCAATTGTTTCAATCCTGGAGGAGCCAAAGAGAAAAGTATCCTCGCTTCAATTTCCTGTTTGATTTCTTTAAGGATATTTTTTCAGTTCTGGTAGTGGTAGCAGGTCTCAGGATATTTCATGCCTGCGTCCTTTGGCTACACAAGACAATACCCGTAGAAGAAAATCCTGGAGAAGTTGAATCTTATTTACCTTTGCAAATTACCAAAACCCTGGTGACGATTTTTGATGTCTTGGCTTTGGTTTCTATTATCACAAATGCTGTTTTTACTCTGGCAAAAACCGTGAAAAAGCAATGGGAAGAATTTAGAAATGAATCCTGATACATCTTCAAACATCTTTGCTCCCTCCTCACGTTGGCTGTTTGGAGAACTCCTCATCGTAGGTTTTGTCTGCTTCTTGTATGTGGGGTGGTCTAATGAGCTTACAGACGAGATTATTCATAATGTCGTATTGATCTCTATGGCTCTTATCATTCCTTCTGAGTTTCTGAGACATTTTGTTGGGGGAAACGGAATCAGGCGTTTATTTATAAAAAAAGTTGCGAAATTTCATGAAAAAAAATATAAGAAATCACGCGAGGAATTGTTTAAGCAATTCCTCAAGCCGTTACGCGATAATGAGGAATTACGCGATGATATTGAGAAGATCATCAGGAAGCTCAATCAAAATTACAAAGAGAATTACGAAGAATATTTGTCGGGTAGCTATGTTCGAAAAGACAAAGGTGTTTATCCCTCTGAGTTATCTTATGACGTAGATATCATCCATATAATAGAAGCTCGCTATAGCACTTCAATTTCGAAGGATGATTTTGCGTATTTTGTTCGGATATATTTACCTAGTGCTCAGGCTATCAAAGTAGAAGCTTATCCAGAATACCAGTGTCTCGGAATTTTCGTGGAAAAGCCTTTTGTGTATAACCGCTTAGTTCCTATGCCTTCTGATATTGCGCCATCTCCATTCATTAAAGAAAATAAAAATGGATTAGTGACGATTGAGGTTTTGAAAAGCGGCAAAAAATAACGTGATATGTGACTTCAAAAGTGAACGAGTCCGTCAAAACATAGGTCGTTATGGTTCTATCAACGTTATCAAGCGGAGTCCATTTGTGGATGGTTTTGTGCTGCGCCGTACTTGAGTATTGCGTAATGTCAGCTACTTATCCATAACTTCTGAATATCTCTTGGCTCCGTTTGTCCGCCCATTCGGCTTATCTTACAGCTTTAAAAAAAAGGGTGTCCAATGGACTTTACAAAAATAGTACCTTACCTTGAAGATCCTTTGGTTCTAATAGGATTTGTGATCTTCCTCGGGTTTTTGTTTAGTAGGTACCTTATTAAGAGAGGAGTAATCCCTGATCTCCCTCCCCATTTAGGCTATAGAATACTTAAACAATTGCTTCTCTATGGCTTTGTTATTGGGCTGTTAGTTATTGTGCTAGGCTTTGGATTGCGGTACAGAGAGTTAAGTAAATCTGAACAATTTAACGCTTTCAAAATGCTCAAAAGTGAACTAAGCCATAATCTAAGAACTGCCAATGAGTTAAAAAAAAATATATCTCATATCTTAGAGAAACAAATAATAATAGCTGGAGTATTAAGAAAAGATGGAATTGAAATATTTAAAATCTTGTTTCCGTCTGAAAACTTAGAACGTAACCCATCAAGAAGCGTTCGGGATATGGTTGATTCGTCTTTTGCTCAGTTAGTTGCTAAAGGTATGATTAACGATGAATTGCAGCTAAATAGATTTAAAGCTGCTGGCCAACAAGTTAATTTGACTATTAATAATACTTTGCCTGTCCTTACATCTCTCCAAGATAAAGATGGAAAAAGATATACTATTAAAAGTGAAGTATGGGAAAGCAATTTATCTATATATCGAAAAGTAAATAGATTTGATGTAACCATATTTCAAGGCTCGCTAACGGAATTAGAGAGATTGCGCACAAACTATGATGTAGTATTCGAGCACGCAATAGATTACTTAATCACAGTAAAAGATTTTTTCAAAGCGGGAAATAGCATAGGCGAACCAGAGCTTTATAAGGCTCTATTTAAAGAAAGGCTTTCTTTCGAAATGACTATATTATACAGTGGGGAAATTATAAAAAGCGTTGAAAATTTGGTCAGCATACAAAAGACTTTAGGGGTAGATTCAACAGTTGTAAAAAAATAAAAGAGACGAGCAGCAAGAAGAGGAATTGCTGCGGGTATCTTGAAGATGTTTTTCCTATTGATCCATTCCAGCAATGAGGTTCAGAAAGACGCGGTCAAAATTGCAGTGAAAGGTGAACTTGTCTAAATTTTTGAGATGAGTAATCACAAAAAAGCCCCGTGTAGTGCGGGGCTTTATGTTTTATTTTTACATCCATATCGCAACCGCGCTACGGCGCCAGTGCCGGCGAGTTGGGCGCGGGCATAATGAGCGGGCATAGATGTATCGCGCCATCGCCCTGCTATTTGCATTTCGACGACCGATGCACCCGCTGTTGCAAGAGACTGCGCCGATCCAATGCGGAGCGAGTGCCCTGAGAATCTTCCGGAGACTCCGGCAGCGGCGGCGCGCTGTTTTACGATGTTCCTGATTGCGCGGTCTGTCAGTCGCCCGGTTCCCAGATGGTCGCCGCGGCGCACGCGGCGAAAGAGGGGGCCGTTGTCTATTTGGGCGGTGTTCAGATAGGTTGTTACTGCTGTTGCTGTTGTCGGCCCAATGTACAGGACACTGCTGCGCCCTTCCTGGTCGGTTTTAGAATGTCGGACGGTAATGCGGGCACTTCCGTCGGGCAGGTCGGTTTGCAAAAGATCTTCGACATTGAGGGCAGCGCATTCGGATACGCGCAGGAGTGCGTCAGACATAACGGCGATGATAGCTGCGTCTCGAAGGCCAGCGAGGGTCTGGTCGCGCTGGGCGATGCGTACTATTGCATCTGCTTCATTCCAGCGCAGGCCATCCATTTGCCCCCGTCCACGGTCTCGTCCCCGGCGTCGTATGCCTGCTAATACACGCTGGGCGGTTGGACCGATGGGATCGGTGTAGCCCTGGTGTTTCGCGCGAAACCGGATTGCGCCCACGATTTGTGTACAGGTGGCCGGGCTGGCTCCTGCTTCATACCGCGCCGTCAGATATTCGGCGATGAGTGTATCGTTTTCGACCCGGTCGTTGCGAAATGTATCCCAGGCATAAAGTGCAGACCGATAGGCTCTGATGGTAGCGGGAGCGAGTGAGGCACGCGCGAGTTCAGCCGCGGGTATCGAGAGTGTCTGTGCGGTATGACCTGTCTGCGCGGAACATCTGCAGGTGGACAGGTGTATGGATTGGGAGGTGGGTGCTTTAATTTTTGTGGTCATTATTCTTTTTTGCGATATTGTAAACCTGTGCATCAGATGGTTTTTATTAGACGCTTGCGCTATCCGATTTAGATTCATCAATTAAACATGCGATAGTCTTTTTTTTATTTATTTCCGATAAATCCACTTATCGGAAATAAAGGGCAATGAAGTGTTGTGGCTCTATTTGGTCTTTGACCAGATGAAATGGCTGAAACGCCACATTTTTTCTTCTTGTTATGTGTGGCTTTTTTGATTTTAGCAAGTTATTTTTTAAAATTCTAATAATTTAAACTTTAAGTTGTTTTAAAAATAATATGTTATGGATAGTATTTACACATCCTATAATTTGGTGCATAATACTTGACAGGTTTCGAGGTGCATATTAAATTGGACATTGTGGATTTATCGGAAATTATAGCTTATAATGTTTATAGCGATTGACATCATAGATCGAAAGGAGGTGGGGTGTTCAAGCCCGTTTTTGCAATCACAGGGAGGGGTTTTATAAGGAGGTGATGTTTAAGGGCTTATCGATAGTATTTTGTTGTAGTAGGTAGTCAGGAGAAGTTGCGCGGGATGAGCCAGGGTGGCTTTTCCCTTATCTTTCCCAAAGCCGGGGGAAGAAAACAAAGGAGGAGTTTATGTATCGTTTAAGAGCTGGGTTTATAACCTTGCTTGCCATTGCGCTGGGGTTTGGGCTGACGTATCAGGCCGACGCGCAGACCACCACGGGTAAAATTTCGGGTCGCATTACCGATTCCAGTACCGGCGAACCTCTGCCGGGTGCCAATGTGGTGATTGCGGGCACCAGAATGGGTGCCACAGCAGATGTCAATGGTGAATACTTTATCATTCGCGTCAACCCGGGCGTGTATGAGGTCACGGCATCGCTGGTGGGTTATCGCGCTGTGACGCAGCGCGATGTGGCGGTTTCGATTGACCGCACCACGCCGTTGAATTTCTCGCTTGGCGAGACAACGGCAGAGTTGGCAGAGATTACGGTGACGGCAGAGCGTCCACCGGTTGAGATGGATGTGTCTTATACGCAGGTAATCATGTCTGCCAAAGAGATCGAGTCCCCGCCAGTGGGACCCCGGTTGCGCGATGCGTTTGCCACGCAGGTGGGTGTGGATACGGATAGCTGGGGTTTGAATATCCGCGGTGGCAACGAGACCGAGATCGTTTATATGGTTGACGGCGTGAGCATGAAAGACAGCCGGGATAACCGTCCTTATTCGTCCTTTTCCAAGACAGCACTTCAGGAGGTTCAGATTCTGAAGGGCGGGTTCAATGCCGAGTACGGCGATGTGCGCAGCGGTGTGATCAATGTGGTTAACCGCGAGCCTCGCGCCTGGACGACGGCTGGCGACCTGCGGTGGAGCCCCGCAGCGAATAAGTATTTTGGTCCCACGATGTACAGCACCGATAACTGGTGGGACGTGGGGCGGTTCCAGAGCATGTCGCCGACGGCCGATAGAGATGGCGACGGCAATCCGGATTTCGCTGGCTGGAATAATATATTTGCAGACAGGGGCGGACCTGCTGGCGAATGGAAAGCCGGTCCCTTCGAAGACGTGATTTCGACGCCTCAGCAGGCCAAGGGTATCTGGGATTTCCAGCATCGGAAGGTCGGCGGAATCGCGACCGAAGCCAGTGGCATAGGTCCTTTTGCACAGGATGAGGACTATCCGTATCAGCAGAACTTCGACGCCACAGACCGCGATGCGGATTATACCTACGATGTGACTGTCGGTGGTCCTCTCGTGCAGGACAAGGTGTCGTTCTTGCTTTCCACGCGCCGGGAAAAGTCGGCTTATACGTGGACGATGGCCGTTCCCAATTATCGCGATGATACCTGGCAGGCCAAGGCGATCTTCACGCCCACGGCGACGACCAAACTGTCTTTGGGCTTCCTGAAGGGCTGGTCACAGGGCGCGAAGTACGGGAACTTTTTGGGCACATTTGCCCGCACGCCTGCTTTTGAAGTGAGCAATTTGCGTACGCGGAATATTTTTGCGATGGGTTCGGGCAGCAATATCGAAACGATCAACCGCCGGTATGGCACTTTGACGTGGACGCACACACTGTCTCCCAGGACGTTTTACAACCTGTCAGTGCGCGTGGGTAAGGCCGATTTTGAGGCTTCGTGGCAGCCCCTGCAGAAGCGCGGGGTGCCCGCAGCAGCGGTATATCCAGATGGCCGCGTCGAGGAAGTTACCGAGAGCAGCTATCAGGCGGCTCAGGCCGCGGGTGCCGTGATCCTGGACGAAGGTCCCAAGGGCTTTACTTATAAGCCCGGAACTTTCGATCTCTTAGGTGCTTATCGCATGCGCGGTGGCGACGGCAACCCGGCGCGTTCGGGCGACTGGTCTTATACCTGGGAAGACGATTACACTTTTGATATTACGTCTCAAGTAACGCCGAATCACCAGATCAAAGCCGGTGTGCAGGTGCATCACTTCTTCCTGCGCGAGGTCCGCGGTTTTGCATCTTCTGTACAGGATCCGACCCTGGAAGACGTCAATTTCCGTCCGGGCAATATCGACGATCCCGCCAATATGGAAGTGACAGATACGGCTGACTTCCACAATTACTGGGTCCGCACGCCTCTTTACGGTGGTGTGTTCTTGCAGGATCGCATGGAGTATCGCCAGATTGTGGTGAATGCGGGTCTGCGCCTGGACTTCCACCGTCCGGATAAGTACTTCGACATTCCCAATGAAGTACACGCCGAGTGGATGGGTTCCAACGCCGTATTGCTGTATTCCAAGGCAGAGGCCGTGCGCCCGCCCACAAAGTGGAAGGTGAGTCCCCGGGTTGGTATATCGCATCCGATTACTGCCGAGAGCAAGCTGTTCTTTAACTACGGTCACTTTGCACAGATTCCGACCTCTGTGGATTTGTATCAGACGCAGAGCGGTCTGGGCGAGCCTTTGGAGCAGTTTGGCAATCCCTGGCTGGATATGCCCGTGACAATAGCCTATGAATTGGGCTACGAGCGGAATTTCGCCAATCAGTATCTGTTCAACGGCACGGTGTTCTTCAAAGACATTGAGAAGGACACGGAACGCGGAAGAGTGTATATCCAGAATACCACGGGACGCAGCACGCGTTTCCATATGAATGGAAATGTGAAGGATATTCGCGGATTCGAGTTGTCTGTGCGCAAGGCGCGCGGGCAGTTTGTGACGGGCTTTTTGTCCTATGAGTTCCGAGCCGAGCGCAAGCGCATCGTGCGCTGGGAGCGTATCTACGACGTACAGACCGTATCGACCGCGCCCTTCCGCTTGATCGAGAGCAGTCCCGCTGGCGCGAATCCGCGCTTTAAGGCGCGACCGATTTTGAAGTTTGGCCTGAATTTCCGCACGCCGCTGGATTACGGAGGCGAGCAGCGCATGTTGAAGGGGGGCTGGGAAGCCAACCTTTATTACCGCCATCAGGCAGGGTCGTGGTTCAACTACAACCCGTCCAACGACGTGGCACTGCGCTCTGTGGATAACGCACAGTGGCAGGCGACCAGACTTCTGGATCTGCGGTTTGCCAAGATGTTTGACGTAAAGATGGCACCAACGGTTTATCTGGAGATTCGCAATCCGCTCAACTTCAAGAATGTTACCACGACTTCTACGTCCCGGATATGGGATACGCGATCCCATCTCGGTACGAGTTCGGGCAATAACTTCAAGAAGTATATGGAGGCATTGGGCTGGACCGTGGATGCGAGCGGGAATTTGCAAGAAGGCGACAAGCCGGGCAAAGAACTGGATGAGAGCGTGATGTCTCAGCGGTCGTATTTGTTCTACGTCAATCCGCGGGATATCCATCTCGGCGTGCGCTGGTCCTTCTAATTTTGAAACCTCTTCCGGTTCCTTCCGTACTTGAGGGGGAACCGGGGAGGTTTGCAATCTGTTTTTTTCAGGAGATAATCTGTTATGATGAGACGATATGTACCCCTTCTGATGGTTCTGGGATTGCTGGTCTCTGCGGAGAGTGCTTTTGCGCAAAATCCGGGACGGAACTGGGGCACAACCTGGCCCGGCGGCCTGAACGAGGGGCGCACCAACCCGGATATTCGCTACCTGGTCGCTCGAAACTGGGGGCTGAGGTCGGCGATTATTATGGATAATTTCAATATGCCCAGCTACTCCGCGCATTTTCCAGAACTCGCCAATACCACCATTCCCAAGTATGTCAACGACGGTACGGATGACCTTGCCGATATTTCGAGTTCTTTCTTCAATGCGGTAGGCAAAGGTTCTCCCAAGGCATTTCGCATTCAGCCACCTCTGCTGATTCAGGATGGCGCGGAGATCAAGCGGGAGTCATGGACAGTTTTTGATACCCGCTTTGATGGATTACCTGCCGACGCGTTTGAGGGTGTGATTCCCGGGCTGGGTTCGGATGTGTACAACGAAGGTCAGCGCGTCCATACTGGCGGTATCCACCAGAGGACCCAGACGTGGAAATGGGCGAATACCGAAGCCCAGGATATTATTTTTCAGATTGAGACCTTTACGTATCCCGAAAATCCCCGCGTGCCCGATGTGCGCACCGGTGAGCGCGGTACAGACCTGAGTCCGGAAACCCGCGACAAGAATCCGGTGCTGCAAAATTTCCATCTCGGCTTCCACTGGTTTATGCAGGCGGCCAATCGCGGCCCATCTGGTGGTTCCCACATCACGCCGACTTTTGGGAATGATTCGCGTCCGTTTGACGCGGGAATCGAGCACGGGATTCTCGATGAGGTGAACAACTGGGATGACGAACTCAAGCTGATGTATTCCTACGATGGCAATGCTTCAGACCGCACAGGTACCCGGCCCGATGGCGATGATCGCGGCGAACCGGCACCTGCGGCGGGTGTTCCGAAGTTAGACGAGATCCGCGAGGCACTGATCGATGCGGGTGAGTTTCTCGAGTCCGAATACAAAGGTCGATTGTTCTTGCACGTGGATAAGACGCCAGTGAGCGATCCCAATACGCTTTCGGATAATTGGCTGGACAGTATGAATGAGCCTGATATCGAGATGCGGCAGCCGCGCGTTGCCCGCTGGGTGCCAGACGCTAGCTGGATTACCACAGATAGTGCCGATATGGGGGCTGTACACGATTTTTACACGCTGTC
>JAPOXY010000257.1 GCA_026706845.1 Gemmatimonadota bacterium | reverse complement strand
GGTGTGGAATTGAGTATCTTTGGTACGGCTATCTAGGCTATGTATTCGGCGTCCCTATAGGTGTGAGCATAGTGGAAATGGATCATCTTCTTGATTTAATATTGCCAATATTAGGTAGTGTAACGGGAGCAGGAGTTGGTTGGGTGATAACTTCGTCCTCCCCTCGTCTCTGGCCCTCCGTGCTTATCGGGCCACTCGTCGGAGCGGTGATGATGTCCGAGTTGTCAAATCCCCTTAATGATCGTCGTTTTTCTGTGGGGCTGGCACCTAATTCCGATGGGAAATTATCGGCGATTGCCACGTTGTGGTTTTAAGTGGCTCTCCAAAATCTGCTCAAACAGATGGGGTGGTTTCATGAGAATAGATTGCAATATTTCTTAATAGAGTGGATCACTGGCGTTGTGCCTTCGGCGTGGCGGTCAAAGGCCGCGCTGACGTTTAATTTCTGATGACCGCTCTTTTGACAGATACCAATTGTGCAAGGTGAACGATTATGAAGCGATATACGCTAATTGGGATATGCACACTGTGTATATGGCTCATGGCGGGTGAGGGTTTTGCTCAGCCGGTCAGATCACTCGTTTTAGTTTTTCCCAACAATAGCCCCACAGCAGCTTTGGGCAATGCTGGTGTGGGGTTGATCGGGAGCGGGCAGGCCATTTTTTACAATCCCGCAGGGCTGGCTTTTATGGAGGGTCGAGAAGCGTATTTTACGTATGTAACTTGGTTTAGTGGTATCAAGAACTACGTAGCTGGCGTTTCAGCAAATGTACCGCATATAGGGACATTGGGGTTTTCTGCTGTGAATTTCGATAACACGAATGAGAATGAGAGCGAATATGCTATTTCTGGGGCTTATGCGTTCAATATTACCCGCAGGATTGCGGTGGGGGCAACCGTCAAGCTGGCGCATCACGACTATTCCAGAGCAGGCATGCTATATCGTGAAGATGATATTTTTCATGAATTTCAAGATGGTATTTTTCATGAATATCCAGACTCAACTGAAAAATATGTTCACAATTTTTTCCTCTTTGATGTAGGCGCGTATTCCGTAGGGATTCAAAATTTAGTGCTGTCGCTGAGCGTGCATAATTTGAGCGCGAGGGGATTAGACGAGTCGGCGTTAGAGCTTTCGGAGATCATCCGCCTGGGATTGCTCATTGATTTGATGTCGCTGATGGATATGAGGTCTTTGCCACATACGCTGGATCTGGTCCTGGGTGTGAATACACGGACCAATTTCGATGGGCCTGTTGAACTGAACATGGGCGTAGAATATACGTATTTGTACCGGGCTGCGGACCACTCTTTCGGCGTTTCCTTGCGAGCAGGACGAAGATCCCAAAGATACTGGCGAGCGACAAATCCCACCGTCTGGGGAGGTGGTTTGCAGTTTAAGACCAATGGGGGTTGGGCACTAAAGATGGATTACGCACGCAAGGCCTTTTATTATCGTAGCGAAGTTCCTGGAAGGTTTATTTACACGGTTAATTCTAAAGTCCATATTCTCAGCCTTGCTTTCAATTTTTAGGGTGAGGTTACTAATTCGAAAAGGGAAACTCATGGCACGAATAGCTACAATCGTTTGGATGTTAAGCGTATGTATGCTTGAGACACTACTGGCAGGAGTGGTCTTTGAGGCTGGTGAAATTGATAGCAGCACGGTTAAACCCGGTGCCTATGTCGAGATTATCTATGGGAGTGGGGAGCGAGATCCAGTGTCAGGGGTGTGGGAGAGGCTGGATACGGCAAGGGGGTATATTCAAGCGATTGATGCAGAGACTCTGACTATTGGCGAACGGTTTTGGAAGAAGGAAATAGAGTTAGAACGCATCCAAAAGTTGACGATTCCAGATGCTACCCACGAGATGAGTAACGTCAGTGGAATACCAGACCCGTCTTTCGGATCACGGAGATTGCAGACGGAAATTGTTTTAGAAGCCGGTGAGATTGATAGTAGCGCGGTTGAAGTGGGTGCTTTTGTCGAGGTTATCTATGGGACGGGCGAACGAGATTCGGTGTCAGGAGTGTGGGGGGGACTGAATACTGTAAAAGGATATGTCAAAGCGATTGATGCAGAGCATTTGATTATTGGTGAACGGTTTTGGGAAGAGCAGGTCGCATTGGAGCGGATTCAAAAGCTGACCATTACAGACTCCTCCCGCGGTAGGTCGAGGGTTGAGATTGGCAGTGCTTTTGCGACAGAGTATCGGAACGCTTGGCCCTTTTTGGGTATTGGGCCTGGTACGGTTATTTTGGCTGAGGAAAATTTTAGTCTTAGTTTTGTTCACGTTTTTGCCGGATATGAGCTTGGAGCTGGGCAATTTAGCGCGAGTATAGAGGCAGGGTATGGCGCACCAATTGAGGCATTGGAGTGGGGGGTTGGTGTTTTTTCGGTGAATGGAAATTTTCATCTTATTAAAAAACATCGTCTGAATACTGGCGTTCCTTTTTTGTCAGTTGGCTATACGGCTTTGGTGAGGGAGGGAAGCACGAGTTTATTCAATGTCGGGGCCGGTATCACCTGGTGGTCTCATAAAGGCAGGAGCCTGCGTCTGGAAGTGCGAGATCATATTACCTCGTCAGGAGGAGAGGGCGCACATGCTCTGGAATTCAGGATCAGTGCTATTCGATAATCATCTGATTTTAGAGTTTTAAGGATTGTTGCAGGATAAATACCACCAGTTCAATTGAGGAGAGTAAGGCTTGACCAGGAGACGATATACGCTAATTGGGCTATGCACGCTAATTGGGTTGATAGCGGGTGAGGGATTTGCCCAGGAGTCCGATAGGCCAACGGGAACGGGGTTCTCTTTTCTAAAGTTGCCCACCCATGCCCGTATGACAGCTCTGGGTGAGGCTGGGGTAGGGTTGGTCGGGAGTGGACAGGCTATTTTGTACAATCCAGCGGGACTGGCTTTTATGGAAGGTCGGGAAGCGTATTTTACGTATGTAGATTGGATAGGTGGTCTCAAGCACTACGTAGCTGGCGTTTCAGCAAGTCTGCCACGTATAGGGACATTGGGACTTTCTGCGGTGAATCTCGATTTTAATACCACGCAAAAATTCAGCGATTACGCCATTTCCGTGGCTTATGGGGGCCTGATTACCAACCGGATTGCGGTGGGAACCACTCTCAAGCTGATCCATGGGCGTTCTCCCGGGGAGGATCGCGAGCAAAATGTCTTTGCCTTTGATTTGGGCGCGTATTTTGCCACGGGATTACGGAATACGGTGATCGCGATGGGCATGGAGAACTTGAGCACGAGCGGGTTAGGCGAGCCAGAGCAAGGAGGTCTTCCGAAGAATGTGCGGCTGGGAGTGCTTCTTGATTTGATTGCGCTGACGGCTATCGGTCCCTTGCCTCATAATCTAGATCTGGTCGTGGATGTGAATAATCCAAACGATTCTAATGATGGCTTCTACACGGACATAGGTATCGAATATACATATATACACCAGACCGCTATAGACAATATGTTGGGATTTTCGCTGCGAGCAGGACACAGAAAAAGGTCAGGTAGTATCTCAGATGCCAACACCCTGGGTATAGGCGTGCTACTTAAGACTCATGGTATCGGTTTGAAGGTAGATTATACGAGCAAGTTCTTTAAATCTGTTTTTGATAAACGGGTGCATATCCTCAGTGTTGCTTTTGATTTTTAGAGTGCGGTTCACTGATTCGGAAAGAAGGATAAATTCATGAAAAAACTAACCGTTACCTTCGTAATCGTAACCATCCTGCTCAACGCGATAGCTCCCACGCTTGCCCACGCAGCTACATATTTGCAAGGCACAGAGGTCAATGCCAATACGTTGGTCCAAGATGCCTACGTTGCAGTTACTTATTACGATAGCAATGGCAAACAGAAATTGGAGAAGGGGTGGATTGATGCGATTGGTGAAACTTCGTTCACGATTCGGAGCGGAGGTATCAAGGACAAGAAGACTATTTCTTATGATAAAGTCGTGTCAGTGTTCATAAGCGAAGAAACAAATACGCTAAAGCAGATGAATGAGGTGAATCAGTTTATTGGAGAGAAAAAAAGGAAAGAAAAAAAAGAGGAAGAGTTGAAGGCCATCACGATCATGTCAGGTGGGCAGATTGATCTTTCAAAGATCAGGAAGGGATGGTATGCCCATGTTATTTACACATCAAAAGGTGAAAAAAAGATTGTAACTGGAAGGATTACCAGGCAAGACTCTGTTCATATTGTCATTAGAGTGCGGGAAGAGAGGGCATTGAAGATTTCGAAAACAAGGGCCTTAACAATTTCGAAAACAATAGCATACAAGGACATCGATACCCTCGTTATTTCGCAATATATGCAGGAAGCATGGAAAAATGCAAAATATCAGGTCCAAAGACACCTTAAAAATGAATACTATACCGAAGTGCGTGTCCAGGCCCCTTCAATCTGGAAGGGGCGGGTGGTTGGCAGATTCATCAGAATGAGACCGGACACACTGGTTATCCAAAGAGGAGGTAAATTTTTTGAAGTGCCCCATTCTGCGATCTCCAATTTTGAAGTAAACATTAGACAGAGAAACACGGGGAAAGGAATGGCTATTGGCTTTGGTGTTGGAGCTGCGATTTTCTGGGCCGTATATGCAAGTCTTGATCTTGACTACCCTGACTCTACGGAGGGCCTAGCATTACTATATGTTTTAGGATACATATCTATACCTATTTGCGCTCTCTCCACTCTCATTGGTGCTACAATAAAAACCGATAAATGGGTCAAAGTGTCGCCCTATAGTCTCAACCTGAGCCTTGCACCCACATCTTCAAAAGGGCTTCGCGCCGCGCTGACGTTTAATTTTTGACCTGTAAGAGCACTATAGAGGATAAACCCATGCACATATCGCGACCGCAACGGTCAAGAAAAAACGGAGAGGGGTGATGTCATGAGAATAGAATGTAAGATACTCAGGGTAAGCGCGTGTTTGTTTGCGTTGCTTTGTCTATCGTCTGTTAGCTATGCTTCTCAGCCATCGGCTGATGTGCATTTTTGCAGGGTTCTCGATTTCGAAGACATGCAGGCGCGCGATAGTTTATATGTTGCGCCAAAACAAACGTTTAATTTAAACGCAGGCGAATCTCGCACTGTTCGAATGATCTACTTTCTGCCGAATGACCGTCCCTTTCGCCAGGAGGTGATGGATTCGATGAACGTGACCATTCGCCAGATTCAGACCTTCTATGCGGAACAGATGCAGGCACATGGATATGGGAACAAGACCTTCCGCTTTGAAACTGATGCCCAGGGCGAACCACTAATTCATCGCCTTGATGGTCAACACTCCGATAGCCACTATCTCAACAACACACCTACTAATGTGTTTCAAGAGATTGAACAGGTATTTAATATGAGAGAGAATGTTTATTTTATCGTCATTGACTATAGTAGAAACGGAATTGGTGGTGCAACAGCTATAGGAGGCCGACGGAGTAAAAATGGTGGCATTACTTTGATGCCCAGCAAATTTAGCTGGACAACACCAGCACATGAACTCGGACATGCCTTTGGGTTGCAGCACGATTTCAGTGATGGCGCATATCTCATGTCGTATGGTCCAGGACAAGATCGGTTATCTATGTGCAATGCCGAATTTTTGGCTGTACATCCCTATTTCAATCTTGATACCCCAACTGAAGAGGCGCAGTCGCCAACGATTGAACTCGTTTCGCCGACTGGATATCCGGCAGGGTCAACGAGCGTTTCTATTCAACTCAAAGTCAGCGATTCAGAAGGTCTGCATCAAGTAATTTTATTTGTTAGAACAGGAGAACCACATCCCTCTGCTGGAGGTTCTGAATTGAAGGCATGTCGTGGATTGGCAGGTGAAAAAGATACTGTCGTTGTATTTGAGTATGATGGCGTTATTCCATCTATTGGCTATACGACGAGCCTTTCCAATCCTACTGTACATCCGATTTATATCGAAGCAGTTGATACTGAAGGGGATGTCAGCTATATATCTTTTGAACTGTGGGAAATTTCACCACAACATATCTCCACCCTTGAAGAGCATACGAGAGAGATCAGTTCCGTGGTATTTTCACCTGATGGTAAAATGCTCGCTTCCGGAGCAGAGGATAATACGGTCAAGTTGTGGGATGTTGCGACAGGAGAAAATACCGCTACCCTTGAAGAGCATACGAGTTGGATCTCTTCTGTGGCATTTTCACCCGATGGGGCAACGCTTGCTTCAGGATCAGGGGATAGAACGATCAAGTTGTGGGATGTTGCGACAGGAGAAAATACCGCTACCCTTGAGGGACATGGAGTTGAAGTCTTGTCTGTGATATTTTCACCCGATGGGACAACACTTGCTTCCGGATCTAATGATAAAACGATTAAGCTGTGGGATGTTGCAACAGGTAAAAATATCTCTACCTTTGAGGGACATACGGAAGGGATTACTACTGTTGCGTATTCACCTGATGGGACAACACTTGCTTCCGGATCTAATGATAAAACGATCAAGCTATGGGATGTTGCGACGAGTGTAAATATTGCTACTCTTGAGGGACATACGGGTTGGGTGCAGTCTGTTGCATTTTCGCCCGATGGTAAAACGCTCGCTTCAGGGTCATGGGATAGAGCAAGTAGAGCGATCAAGCTGTGGGATGTTGCGACGGGTGTAAATATCGCTACGCTTGAGGGGCATGTGTCTTACGTCACCTCTGTAATGTTTTCCCCCGATGGGATGATCCTTGCTTACGGGTCAAGTGATGGCAAAGTCACGCTGTGGGATGCGTCTGAGTGGCAGATTCCCCGTCCTCAAACACTTGTGAAGATTTCAGGTGATAACCAGCAGGGCACGCCGAGTTCAGAGTTGGCGAAGGCTTTGATTGTTGAGGTGAGAGATCAGTACGGTGCTGTGTTTGCAGGTGCTGCGGTCACATTTACTGTCATCTCAGGAGACGGGAAACTCAGTGGGCGGTTCACGGTTGAGAATGCAACAACTGATATTAATGGCAAGGTAGAGAGGACGCTTACCTCTGGCCTGGGAACAAATACTGTTGAAGTATCTGTCGCTGGAATTGTGGAGACCTTTAATGCGGTGGGCGTTGGGATGCCTCCCACGCCGATCATAGGGGGTGACTATCCGACATGGCATTTACCCGATGGCGCAATGATCCGCATAGGAAAAGGGCACCTGGGAAAAGGCGATAGGGCAGTGGCATTTTCGCCTGATGGTCAACTTCTGGCTGTGGCAAGTGGCATTGGTGTGTGGCTTTACGACGTTGGGACTTCCCGTGAACGCGCACTACTCACTGGACACAGGCGGGCGATCAATGCTGTGGCATTTTCGCCTGATGGCACAATCCTCGCTTCGGGATCATGGAATGAAATCAGACTGTGGGATGTAGCGACAGGCGAAAATATCGCCACCGTTGCGGGGCATACAAGTGAGGTCTATTCTGTAGCATTCTCTCCCGATGGTAAAACCTTTGCCTCGGCGGGAGGAGAGTTTCAAGATTATACGGTCAGACTGTGGGATGTAGCGACAGGCGAAAATATCGCTACACTTGAGGGACATACAAGGAGTGTAGTTTCTGTATCTTTTTCGCCTGATGGCGCAACCCTCGTCTCAGGATCAGGGGATCACACGGTCAAATTATGGGATATTGCTACAAAAACAAATATTGCTACTCTTGAAGGGCATACGTCTGGGGTTAGTTCTATCGCGTTTTCGCCTGATGGAATGATATTGGGTTCAGGGGCTGGGGACGGTACAGCAAGGTTGTGGGATATGGCGACGAGAGAGACTATAGCAATCTATAAGTATGTGATTCCGTTTTTTGGCTTGGATAGAGTGAATACCATAGCATTCTCTCTTGATGAGGCTACTTTAGCCGTAGGGACAAATAATAAGGTCGAGCTGTGGGATGTTGTGACAAAAACAAATATTGCAACTCTTGATAGGGATATCTCTGGAATCAATTCAGTGTCATTTTCACCCGTTGAGACGACCCTTGCTATAGGGTCAAGTCTTGGTGTGGTCAAGCTATGGGATATTGCGACACAAAATGTCTCTACCTTTGTGGGGTATCTGTCTTGGGTCCGCTCTGTGGCATTTTCGCCCAATGGAAAGACTCTCGCTTTGGGGTCAGAGGGTGAGGTTGTGTTGTGGGATATTGCGACGGGACGCCATGTTGCCACCCTTGATAGATATGCGGGTTCGGTCAATTCTATGGCGTTTTCGTCTGAAGGGACGCTGCTCGCTGCGGTGTCATCGGACGGCATCAATCTGTGGGATGTAGCGACAGGCGAAAATATCGCCACCCTTAAGCATCGAATTACTATCAATTCTATGGTGTTTTCACCCGATGGGACGCTACTCGCTTCCGGTTCTGGGAGAAACGTCCTGCTTTGGGATGTTTCGACAAGACAAAATATCGCCGTCCTTGAAGGGCACACATCTGGGGTCAGTTCTGTGTCATTTTCGCCCGATGGGTCAACCCTTGTCTCCGGGTCTTATGATAAGACGATTAAACTCTGGAATGTGTCAAAAAAAGAAAATATCACTACCCTTCCGCATGATAGTTGGGTCGGTTCTGTGTCGTTTTCACCCGATGGGACGCTACTCGCTTCCGGTTCTGGGAGAAACGTCCTGCTT
>JAPOXY010000256.1 GCA_026706845.1 Gemmatimonadota bacterium | reverse complement strand
CCCCCGATGAAAAAAGCTGGCAGAAATCTACTCCTCACCGTAGCCGGATTTGGCGTGGCAACCATAGTATTCGGAATATCGGAAAACTTCTGGTTGTCATTTGCAATGCTCGTATTGACCGGGGCATTTGACAACGTAAGCATGGTCATTCGACACACACTCGTACAGTTGATCACACCCGATGCAATGCGCGGCAGAGTATCGGCTGTAAACGGGGTATTTGTGAGCGCGTCAAATGAACTGGGTGGCCTCGAATCTGGAGGCGTGGCGAAATAATATGGACCTGTATTCTCAGTCGTAAGCGACGGCATCGGAACACTGTTAGTCACAGGCATAACCGCAATAGCTTCCCCGAGCTTGAGAAAAGTAGGCGCACTGGATGAAGTGGAAGAGGGATAGGATAGCAGGAGGGATACTGATCAGACCTGGACCGCAACCTGTGATCTAATGCCGCTTGATAACAACATAACTGATATCGTCATCGGGTGTATTGAACGCGATGAGATCCTCTTTAATCGCGTAGAAAATTTCTTTGGCGGTCAGATCTCTGATCTCGTGAAGTTTTTGTTCGAGATAATGCGGCGCGTAAAACTCGCCATTTCGGTGATGTTCAACCAGACCATCTGTAAAAAGAATGAGAATATCGCCCGTGCCCATTAAATCCCATTCATTAAGTTCGTACTCTTCCTTAAAACCGAGCACACTCTCATTGATATTGCGATCGATATCGCGTCCAGAGGGAAGCGTACCAATGGGTGGAGAGGCAATCATCCTATCTTCGGACACATCGACAATACCTTTGTACTTGCGCGAATACACCAGCGGCATGGGATGTCCCGCCGACAGAAACTGGAAATGCCCTTCCTGGGATATCTCACCGTAAATCATCGTAATAAATTTGCTGAGACTCGACGAATTGTAAAACCGCGTATTGAGATTTTCAAACAATTTGGCCGTAATATTGCCGTAATAATCCATTTCGTAAATCGCACCCATCAAAAAAGCCTGATGGAGCATCGTAGCCAGAAGCGCGTCCGTAATCTGATGCCCTGAAACATCGGCCACTGCCACACCGGCCTTAAAGCGACATTCCTCCAGCTTTTTGACAACATAATCCTGCCCGCGGTCGCGAGCTTTTTCTATACGAGCATCGAGATCATAGCGCTTCTTAAAATCGACATAAACAATATGATCGCCACCCACAATACCGTTGAGCGGAATGGTCTCGCCGTAGATATCAACACCGTCAAGCGTGGGTATTTCCCCCGGCAATGGTGTGACATAGCGGGCAATATCCTGAAAATTATTCAACTCCCCCATGAGCATCTTCATGGAGTCATTCACTTGCTGGAGACCCGTTTCGTCTATCTCATCAAAAGCCATAGAACTATTATCACCTGTATGAATATTAACCCGGCATCTGCACAGCCTCGAGCCGCTGCGCATCCCGATCTTTCTCCATAGACTCTGGATACCGATCGGGCAAATGCGAAATATTATTGAGACCCTCGAGACACTCGCCTTCGAGCCGGAAATCTGCGGATTGAATATTGTCTTCGAGATGTGCAAGGGTGCGCGCACCAACAATAGCAGATGTAATAGCGGGCTGTTCGAGCACCCAGCGCAAAGCAACCTGCGCAGGACTGCGCCCCAGTTCATCGGCCACCTTAAACAACTCGACCAACGTCTCGTCGGCACTATCCGCAAAATAATTTTGCGGATAACCCCATCCTTCTTCAGAACGCGATCCCGCATGAATGCGCTCACCGGGTTTGTACTTCCCGGAAAGAAAACCACCAGCCAACGGACTCCACACAACCACCCCCAGACCTTTCGCCTGACAAACGGGAATGAGTTCTTGCTCAATATCGCGCACAACAAGGCTGTATTGCGGCTGGTAGCACACAAAGCGCGACAGACCATTGTGATCGCTAATCCACAGCGCATCCATCAAACGCCATGCCTGATAGTTACTACAGGCAATATATCGCACCTTGCCCTGATGCACCAGATCGTCCAGAGCGCGAAGCATTTCTTCTACAGGCGTCTGCTGATCAACATGGTGAATATAGTAAATATCGACATAATCCATCCCGAGACGCTGCAAACTATCCTCAATCGCCTGCATAATATGAAAACGCGACATCCCCGAATCATTGGGACCTGATCCCACGGGATTGTAGAACTTCGTCGCAACAACAGCATCTCTCCGTCGGCCCTTAAGCGCCCTGCCCAGATAATCTTCCGACAAACCGCTGGCATAAGAATTGGCCGTATCAAAAAAATTGACACCGCGATCCACAGCCAGATCGACCAGCCGTTTGGATTCAGCCCTGTCCGCGCCATTGCCAAACGTCATCGTACCCAGGCAGATCTCAGAGACCTTAAGCCCACAGCGTCCCAATTGGCGGTATTCCATTCATCCTCCCAAAAAATCTCGAGCCAAACACAACTCTTGAAAAGTAACCATTTGCCAGTCTCAAATCAAGTCAGGCAATCCTCATCCGACAAAATCTTGTACGAAGACATAAACGGCACATAAAAAGAAGCAAATGATTTGGGACCTGAGCCATCAAAAAGCACAGTATCCCCAACGAGATCCTTGACAATGCGCTTGCCACTCCGGCTACCACCCGGACGCAGGGATTTCATCATGCGTGCCGCCTGTTCCAAAAAGCGTTTATCGCCCGAATGCTCATAAGCATGACACAGCGCTTCCATTTCTCGAGGACCGCCCGCCCGCCGCTGGAGACTGGGCAATTCCTTGTAAAAAAAGCGGCCATCGGGCATCACACAGTGATCGAGCAAATCGCCCATCTCTGCCACAATAAGTGGCGGAATGCGACCATCTCCCGTCGCGGTATAATACCGATGCAACGCATTGATCGCTATAGAAATCATGAAAGGAACGCGCACCAGCGTATGCGCGGTATAAGGCGCGAGAAAAGCCCCCCATTTTTCCTTCCACTCAATAAATTGCTCGGCAATACTGCGACACGCATCGAGGTATTTTTCTTCCCTCGTCTCAATGTACACAGCAATCAGACCGCGCATCGCCCAGCCAGTCTCGCGGGCTTGCTGCCCCCCAGCGCGAGAAAATTTGGGCGACTCGAGATGGCGGATCATATTATCCGCAATGGAAATCGCCTTTTCGCGAGCCTCCTGTTTGCCGGTCATGTGATAATAATCCAGCAACCCTTCGGTCCACTCGTGCGAAGGCGTTACACCACCCGTCACATGCCCCGCCGTGTGAATGGGTTGCCCACCCATCTTGAGTGGATCGTCGCTGTAATGGCAAAAATCCACATCAATCCAGTGTTGTGCAGCCACACACGCGGCATCTCTAAACCGGCGCTCGCCCGTCTTCGCATAGAGCAAAAACATCGCATGTGGAAAATCGTATTCATTATTGGTCCACACCAATTCCCCTTTACCGCGCCCCTGCTGCGTGTACCCGTGATCCGGACCATCGCCCCAGTGCATCATCCCAAGCCCCTGATTGCGCCCATCGGCCATATTGATAATACTGGCTTCAATATCCCGATTTTTATTCGTGGGAAAGAGATTCTCCCAAACATCGGCTTCGCGATACCACGACTCGGGCAGAATACCAATATCCGGATATTGAAATTGGAGCGATTGCACAATAACATCGTCCAGAGACATAGCAGAAGTGTGAAAATAAAATTGCATGCGATGGGTCTTAGCCACACCCTGCAAAATTTTGACGGGATCCTGACTCGCGGGATAAATATCCAGCTCAATGCCATCTTCGCCAACTGCAATCCCCTTGGGAAAATTTTGATGGGCATGAAAAGGCGTAATACAAACGCCTTTTTCAGCATCGCACCAGTCTGCCCAGAAATCCCCGTAAAACGTATCAAGCACGTGTTCAACAGACTGAAAAACAATCGTCTCAGCATCCAGAAGACGCGCATTTGCCCCCTCTGTAAGATCGGTGCGATAATAACCCTCTCCAGTAGCGCATCGCACATCGCCCGCACCCGATGCCGCGAACTTCAGCGCAATCTCTGCCACATCAACACTCGCGACCTTCTCCCGATTGATAAACTGATAATCCAGACGAACAAAAGGTTTACCCGCCCATGCCTCAATGAGAACGCGCATATCGAACAATGTGCCCGCATCGCCAACGTGTTCACCCGCACATTCGACAAGACTCCGCACGGGACCCGACTCCAGAACAGTAATAGTATCGATATTGGCGAGATACGATCCACCTTCTGCATCGGTTATACCAAAAGAAGCATTTGCACCAAACCATTCAATATCATTTACGCGAATCGCCTTAAAAAGATCTGTCCCGCATCCAACATCAACAGAAAGAACACCCGTATCAATAGTATAGAAATCTCCCCGTTGCGTCACCGTAGTCCTCTCATCGGGATCAGGCGAAGCAATACTGCCATCAGTGGCAAAAGCGAGATCGTGTGCGCGGTTGCCGGGAAGATCAGCCAGAAAATGCGCCATAAGCCACTTGATCGACCCGTCGTCCCAGCGCGCTGTAACATCGGTCTGAACCGCTATATCTCTTCCATCATTACAAATACCAAATTGCCCAGAGTCGGTAAGTCGCCCCTGGGCAAATGGAATACCGAGTGAAACGGGCTCGCCAATGCGGTCGTACATCGAAAGTTTATCAAAATGAATCGTGGACACAATTCCTCCCTTGAGATCATCAAACCAATCTGCGTTTCATCGAATATATTTCAAAGCCCCACCTCATGCAACAACGCTATAAACTTGACAGCTTGACGCTATGTGGTTTTGTCTTATATTATCGCCACGCAGTTGGATTCTATCTCCTCCACAATCCAATAGGAAAGGATTATACTATGTCATTGCAATTAGGCGATGTTGCCCCCGACTTTACAGCAGAAACCACGGAAGGCACCATCAATTTTCACGAATGGTTGGGCGATGGCTGGGGCATTCTGTTCTCCCATCCCGCCGACTTTACGCCGGTATGCACCACCGAATTGGGCGCCATGGCGAATATCAAGGACGAATTTGACAAGCGCGGCGTCAAAGTTTTAGCCATCAGCGTTGATCCCCTCGAATCCCATGAAGGCTGGATCAGCGACATCAACGAAACGCAAAATGCAACCGTAAATTATCCGATGATCGCCGACCCCGACCGCCAGGTAGCCGACCTCTACGAAATGATCCATCCCAATGCAGATAACACCCTGACCGTGCGTTCGGTATTCGTAATCGGACCCGACAAAACAATCAAACTGATGCTCACCTACCCGGCATCTACGGGCCGCAACTTCGACGAAATCCTGCGCGTAGTCGATTCCCTGCAATTGACAGCCAGGCACAGTTTGGCCACGCCCGTGAACTGGCGACCCGGTGAAGACGTGATCATCTCACCCACGGTTACAGACGAAGAAGCCGACGAGCGCTTCCCCGGATACACCGCCGTAAAACCCTATCTGCGCGTCATACAGCAACCCGCTGAGTAACCGACCACCCGCAAAAAGCAAAAGGTCTGTGATAAATGTCACAGACCTTTTTTATTTTCATTATATCAATCTATTCATGCCGCAGTGCTTCCACCGGATTGGACAGCGCCGCGCGAAGAGCGTGAAAACTCACAGTAAGCAACGCAATCGCCAATGCAACTGCGCCACTCAACGCAAATATCCACCACGAAAGATCCATGCGATAAGCAAAGCCTGCCAGCCAACTGTCCATCGCAAAATGCGCAACCGGCCAGGCAAACAGATTCGCAATCAGAACCATAATGGCAAATGTCCTGGAAACCAAAATCACAATATTTGACACACTCGCACCCAACACCTTGCGCACCCCAATTTCTTTCACGCGCTGCTCAACCGTAAATGCCGCAAGGCCAAACAGGCCCATACATGCGAGCAAAATTGCCATCCCCGAAGAGAGCAACGTCAGCGCCTGCGCCCGCTGTTCTGCATAGTACATGAATTCAAACTGCTGATCCCACATCAGATAATCAAAAGGCTGATCTGCGGGAGCGAAACGCTTCCAGGTCTCTTCAAAAAAAGCGAGCGTCTCTTCCATCCCCTCGGCTTTGACGCGCGCGCCCAGATTGTAAAATTGCTGGTGCCGAAGCGTCAGTGCAATGGGACCAATTTTTTCGTGTAACGGACTATAGTGAAAGTCCTGCACAACGCCAATCACCGTCCCCTTCCGATTTCTCACCCGATCAACCCACTCAAAAGATTTGCCGATGGGATCATCCCAACCGAGCCGCGCAACCGCCGTTTCATTAATAATAAAAGCTTTCGACGTATCTGTCGGAAATGCAATCGGATCAAATTTTCGGCCCTCTACCAGTTCGATTTGAAACACATCGAGATAATCTTCATCGACCTCCAGAAGGGGCATGCGCCAGTCCGTGCCCTCGTGCCCCTCTGCCCGAATGGTTCGGGTAATACCTCCACCCCATCCAATCCACCAGCGATAAGCCGTCACCTCAAGCACATTCGGATGGGCGCGAAAAGCCTCTTTCACCGTGGCATAACGGGCGGCGAGCTTTTGTCCCGGATCAGATTTTGTCTCCTGATCAAGCACAAAGATGGGTATGAGAACCATCTGCTCCACATTAAAACCCAGGTTCTTGTTTCTCATATAATCGAGTTGCCGATAGATCACCCCCGTACTCGCGAGCAAAATAATTGAAATTGCAAATTGCACCACCACCAGCCCCTTCCGGATCCACTGCCCTCGAGAACCCGCGCGAAACGCCCCCTTTAGCGTTTCGGTGGGTTCATACGCCGAAAGAAAAAATGCAGGATAAACACCAGCCAACAGCCCGACGAATACAGCAATACCAATCAAAGAAATTACAAGCAACGGATCGCTCGACAAATTCAACTCAATCTGCTTGAAGAAAAAGGCATTGAACTCGGGAAGCACGAGTTTGACGGCAACAAGCGCGAGCACAAGCGCGACCAATGAAGTGAGAACAGACTCGCCCAAAAACTGACCCATCAGTTGTGAGCGATACGCTCCCGACACCTTTCGCAAACCCACCTCGTGCGCCCTGCGAGCCGATTGTGCCGTCGTCAAATTTGTGAAATTGATACATCCAATTGCGAGCACCAGAACTGCAATAGCCCCAAATTGATAAACGCGTTCAATATCGCCGTACCAATCCAGGTCGTAGTCCTGCCTCGAATAGAGATAAATGCGCTTGAGAGGCTGGAGATGATACGCATTTGTACGCGCAATCTCTGCCCCCATATAGCGATCAATCAATTCGGGAAATTTTGCGGACAGCGCCTTTGGATCCGCCCCTTCTCGTAGCAGAAAATACGTATTGACGGGACGCCAACCATCGGTTGGTATCCAATCTTCCCAGGCGTATTTCGCGCCTGGGGACGTAAATCCGCCTGTTGAGATATAATCGATTTCACCGTAGCCGAGTGTAGAATTGCGAGGCACATCTTTTAATACTGCCGTGATGGTGCGCTCGCCGCCGTGGTGATTGCTCTCCGCGGTGATGGTCTTGCCAATCGGATCTTCGTCTCCAAACAACCGTTTTGCCGCCGATTCTGTTATCGCGATCGCATTGGGATTGGGAAATGCCGTTTCGAGATTGCCTCGCACAAAGGGAAAATCGAAAATTTCAAACATCTCGGGATCGGCAACACAGACACCCATCTCAAACTTTTTTTCATCCAAACGCACATCTACGGACGACCACGTTATCACGCGCACGGCTTTCTCTACTTCGGGAAAATCCTGCTCAAGTGCCCGTGTCAGCGCACCCGACGTTAATGGCAAATAATCTGATTGCCCTCCAGATCGGGTCTCCCGGATCACGCGATAGATCCGATCTCCTTTTGCATGCCAACTGTCAAAACTCAACTCATCCTGAATATAGAGCACGATCAAAAAGCACGTACCCAGACCAATGGCAAGCCCCAGAATATTAATTGCACTAAAGGATTTTTGCCGATTGAGATTTCTCAGTGCGATAATCAGATAATTTTTAAACACAACAACCCGCCTCCAAAATAAAAAGTAAATTCGTCACATACGAGTGTAGCCACGATCTTCAGAACCGTCAAGGTTTAGCATATAATTCCCAATTACAAACATCATCCATTGGACACACCTGGATCGCATATAGTTTCTCTTTCAGCACGTAATAAATTATATTGAACGAGTTATCTTTCCTGTTCCCCACACATTCTCCGCCTGATCCACTATGAAGCCCCTTACCCACACAACCCTCTATCTCATCATCCTCTCTACCTCCTTACCTGGATGCAAAGACAAACCCACTGCTCCGCCGGAAGAATCAGAGCCTCCACCGCACGTTGTATCGCAGACACAAACAGGCATCCAGATCACAACCCATGTGGGCACGACACACACCCTCATCTTAATACCCGAAGGACCGTTTCAAATGGGCGCCAACAACGGCATCCGCAACGAAGGCCCAGAACACACTGTCCATCTCGAAGCCTATTACATAGACCATACAGAAGTCAGCAATGCCCAATGGAACCCCTATGCCATTTCAGAACGCCAACCACCCAACTTTGCCCCGCCCGAACACCCCGTTATCAACATCAACTGGTTTCAAGCCGGCGAATACTGCGCATGGCTCGGCGGACGCTTGCCCACCGAAGCCGAATGGGAAAAAGCAGCGCGCGGAACAGACGGGCGCATCTATCCCTGGGGCGCTGCCCCGGATCCCAACCGCGCCAACTACCTCAACAGCGGCGACCCCTTTGACAACGGCACAGCACCTGTTGCATATTATCGTGAAGGCAATCGCGACGGGCGCAGCCCCTATGGCGTATTGGACATGGCTGGCAATGTTTGGGAATGGACACAAGACGAATACGACAGCGCGTACTATCAACGCAGCCCACGCGATAACCCCGTCAACTACGAAGTCAAAACCCACTTCTTACACCTCGAACGCGTTGTACGCGGCGGATCCTGGTTCAGCACGGCCTTCCTGGTACGCACAACAGCGCGCGACGCTCGAACATCCAACCTCCAGACCGATACGCTGGGATTCAGGTGTGTGGTGGATCGGTAATTTTAAATAGATATTGGCGTTACCCATACTTGGGTGATATAAACCATCATTTTTCCTTTTATGCCTTCGGCGACTTCATTTTTTTGCGCGCCCAAAAAAATGAAGCAAAAAAAGGGCGCCCCTGCGGGGGGCTTGCACAGCGCAAATCGTTTCTGTGGTAATACGACATGCTGTGGCCTGCACAGTTGGGATGCCATAAGGATGTCCACTGCGAATCGGACTCACGCGCTGTGCATATGGCTTTGATTGATGGCGTTTTGCGAGGGTGAGTTTTGTAATGCTTTATCTGAAGCAATGCGTAACATCAGTTATAAACACAAAGGACACGCATTCATATCGAGTGCATGTCCTTTTTACTTTTGACAAAGATCAAAGACCGAGAATTTTGAGAAGCCTTTTCAGTTCGCCGTCATATTGGGCAGCCCGCTGTAAGTCAGATAAGACGAAACGCTGGCTCAACTGATCCGCCGTCAGTTGTTTGCTGTACGATGGCCAAACTTTCCGAAGTTCCGCCTCCGCGTTGTTTCCAATTTTTCGCCTCTCGTGTCCTTCATGCAACCTGAGCAACACCCCTTCCAAGTTTGGACGCAGAAAAATGAGCTTTAATTTCTCCTTCGACGCCACACTTTGCGCGTCACGTCCAGCCTGTTTGTCTTGTTCAATGCGGTCCGAATCAAGCAACACCAGCTTGTCGCTAATATCCTGCCTTCCGGGATGTCTATTCAAGTAGCGGGCGGCCTCCTCAACAACGGATACCGAATCGCCACCGTGTCCTAACCCAACGTTCAGGTGCAGATGCAAGCCCTTCTCGTCGCAACAGTTTTGGAGGAATGTGACGAAGGCGCGATCACTCACCCCCTCAACCCCGATGAATATGACCCGCCTGAGTGGAACCCTGTAGCGACGCATCGCTTTTTAGCCAATCTTTGGAATACCACCGAGCACCCCCGCCCGATATTTGGGATAGAGACGCGTATCGCGGCGGAGACCGCGCACATCTTGTGCTCCATGCACACGGGTTGCGCCACTGTTGTCCTTCTCTACAATAAAAATCTCCTCCTTTTCCAGATTGTCGAGCAAGCCGACATTGTGAGAGGAGACAAAAAGCTGTGCGCCTGAAGGATTGACCTCTTGAGAGCGGAACCAGCTAAGAATTTCTCCGGCAATATCCACATGGAGATCGCCATCTATCTCGTCGAGGACCAGAGGAACGCCGCTACGGAGCGCGCCACCGATCCGAGGCAACAGATGAAACAGGCGTTTCGTTCCACTGGATTCCAAGTGTAGGGGGATTGACATATCAAGCCCGTGATGGTCGAAAAACACTTCCTTTTTTTCAGATTGGTCAGAAATAGTTATATCCTGAATTCCCAAATCACTGGATCGGATATGGTTTCTAATCCAGGATTCCATATCGGGGTCGCTCTCGAATGTATCCATCACACTTTGGGTCGAAGGTGCCCATCTCTCACGAAGCACGATATTGGATGACCAAAAAAAATCTTCCATCCATTTTGTAATACGCATCGCCAAGGGCACATTGAGCAGGGCGAGCGTGGTGATCACCGATGTGTCTTTTCGAACAATATCCTGGAGCATATCATCCTTAAGTTTAAGACCTAATTCGTTAGAAACGTATATAGATTTTCCCGGGACACCGCGCTCGAACAGACGCCGGGGGCGGCCCTTTGGAAAGTGGGACAAAGCTTCGTAAGAGAAGAAAGGATCATTACCACTGCATGCCACCTCTAACTCGTACCGGAACAACTGATGGACTTCGCCCAGCCAATTCGCTTCGAACTCCAGGCAAAATCGCGTCGGTTGGTTTCTGGTTTCTTCAGAAAAAAAGGGGAAAAAGGTCTTGAGCGATCTGTTTCTATCAAGGGGCAATCCTAATAAGGTGGTAAGGGCAGTAGCGACCAGCGCTCTGAGCAGCGTTGTTTTGCCCGATCCATTGGGGCCTATGAGCACGACCACAGAAGGAAGCCGGATATCCGGCTTTGCGGTGCTCCTTCGGAACCGCGGCAGGTCGGGAGCAGTTCCCGGAATACGCAGGTCAAGAACGACTTCTTCGCGGACCGAATGGAAGTTAGATATGGAAAATTTGTGAATCATATCGCAATAATAACAATTTTTTGTCGAGATAGCAATATAATAGTCAAAAAATAACGGGACAATCGATGCCAGCTCTTGTGGACTGATTGCCCCGTTCTGTGTAATATTCCTTTGTATCCTCAAACTCGGGCAGCGTTATAGACCTCCTTGAGCAATGCGTCCATGATGAAATCGCGCAGTGCTCTATCAGACATAAAATCGTTCACAATCTTCTGGTTTCTGCCCTGCCGTTGAACAAATGCCTTCATCACCTCGGGTTCAAAAACCTGTTTAAATTGATCAATTGAATTGGCCTGAGCCTGTTCCGCAAGACGTGAATTCCGCGCCATATCCCCTGAAATCTGATCAAATAGCAACTTATCCTCATCCGTCCAACTGGTGCCAAACCGCTCGTTAATCACTTCAATAATAGATGACAGCGGTGTGGTACGGTCGTCTTTGGCTTTTGCCGTACCAACATCACCCACGCCCTGCACAAACTCTTTGTCCCCCACCTCCAATGCCCCACTACCAGAAAATGTCATCTCGTTGCGATAGTGCGAAAGCGCAACTTCGTCGTCGAGTTCCAACATGCCCTCACCTGAACGGCGAGGTAGCTTGGTGAACAAATGCCGCGCATACGCATAGAGCTTCTCCAACTCAGTATCCTGCCATTCGATAATCTGACTCAAAAAGCCATATAGCCTTATAAAGCTCTGCAAGGTACTTTTGAAAATCTCGCCTTCTTCCGTGTATGCGTCTCCATCCGAACCCGAGACACCGTAAGACTGCTTGAACCGCTCCACAGCGGGATCAACCCACTTGTTAAGCTGCCCGTGATCATGCCATGTTCGAAGTGGTTGGAGCTTGAAATAGGTCCTGGCAAATTCCTCAATCTCCTCATCCCGCAACACGGGTTCGCTTTTCAGTCTTGCATCCAGCGTATAGAGATGATTGGGATCGGTCGGTTCATCGATCTCCGTCTGTTCGTAATACGGCTTGAACGCCTCTTTGATC
>JAPOXY010000255.1 GCA_026706845.1 Gemmatimonadota bacterium | reverse complement strand
CCGCGTAAAAATAGGGTTCTCAGCATAGGCGATACTGCCCCCTTATTTACTCTCCCTTCGCATCAGCGGCAAGACGTATCGCTCGTATCGTATCGGGGTAAGGAGCATGTTCTTCTGACGTTTTTTCGGGGGACCTGGTGAAAAAGAAGCCGTCGTCAGTTGGCGATAGTGCAAGAACATATAGATGCTTATACCGAACGCAATGCGACATCTATCGCTGTCGCAGCAGGACAGCAACTCTGTGAACTGCACGAATACGCCGAACGGAGTGGTATCACCTATCCGCTTCTGGTGGACGAAGATCGAAGTGCCATCAAAAGCTATGGGGTCTATCACTGGTACAGCCTGGCGTTTGCTCACAATCTCATTTACAACATTTTGCGTCCGGCAGAATTTTTCATCGACAAACTCGGCTATTCGTTATATAACTGGCTCGGTCTGCCGGATCACTATCTCAGCAACAGTATTGCCCACCCCGCGACGTTTATCATCGATAAACGCGGCATTATTAGATATATGTATATTGGTTCGAATCAGTTTGATTTAGCCGAACAGGAAGAGATTTTCGAGCACTTGAAATTGCTACCATAATTCAGATTAAAAAATAAATAAAACTTGACAAAAAATTGGTGGTATTCAAATATTCTTTTAATTTTAAAGAGTTTCTTATTAACAAGTTAAGTATGTGGTTCGCTGTCTCACCTCGAGCATTTGGATCAAAATGAGGCGATAGAATGCAGATCCCTTCTTCATATCAACCCGGGTACGAAGAAGCCCTTCTGACCGATCCCGATCTCGCCAAAACGTACATTCAGCACACCCTTATCGGCGATCCCGATGCCGATGCCCTGATCAATGAATTAGCCGGTATTGACGAGAAGCAACAGAGCGAATTTATCAGGGCTGGAATGGATCTGGATGAGGAAAAACTGCGTGATGCGCCTCAGGCAGTACGGGCGTTTTTTGAGAAGATTGGGACGCCGCCCGCGTGGTTTGATCCCGAGTCAGTATATCCCGGATGCCGTGGCTTCCAAGCCTATTCAGATCTGTTTCTTACCTCGTTTGTCGTGGATATTATTGTACAGGGTTTCACGACGCTAATCAGCCAATCGTTTTTCACCACAGGAAGGCTGACCGATCAGGGGGTGCGGCGGCTAAAGCAAAATATACTTCACCTCTTAGAGATTATGTTGCCGGGTGGCCTGGAGCGATATGGTGAGGGCTGGAAACTATCTGTCCGTCTGCGGCTGGTGCATGCACAGGTCAGGCGGCACCTTCTCGCTTCTGAGGAGTGGGACTATGAAGCCCACGGCATGCCGATCAGTACTGCCCACATCGCGCTCGCGTCCTGTAATTTCTCCGGGATGCTGTTGCGGTCAGCCACGCGAATTGGCGCACGTCTAAACGATGAAGAACGCGACAGTTTTATGCAGATATGGCGCTATACCGCTCATCTGATGGGTGTGCCCGAGGCACTCTTGTTCAGCAATGAGACCGAAGCCTGTGAAATATACCGCGTGGGTTACATCTGCGAGCCGCCTCCCGGTCTGGAAGCTATTGCTATGGCAAACTCTGTGATTGCCTCGGCTCCTTACGTGATCGGTATTAAAGACGAGAAAGAGCGAGATAATCTATCTGGTTTTGGGTACCGCCTTTCCCGAGCGTTGATTGGAGACGAACTCGCCGATCAACTCATGTTCCTCAAAAGTCGGACATCTGGGCCCGGGACACTGGTATATTTGCGGCTGAGGCGCAGAATCCAGGATATCCTCGATGTCCTGCTATGGTGGAGACCGGGTCATCGTACCCAAAGCTTCATGGCCTTGCTCGACGTATCTACGCTCGAAGAGCATAAAATCAGTTACCGATTACCCGACAAGCTACACGCAGACGAGGCGAAGCCGTGGTGAGGTATGACGGTCTTTATCCACCAATAGATAATGAGGAAATCATTCGCCTCGGTGAACTCGTCACCGCACTTAATCCGAAATGGTCGAAGGAGTGTTTCTTTTGCGATTAGAACGCTATACCGCTGTCATTTTGCGCTATCGATGGTTGGTCGTTGCGCTCGCAACGCTGGTCATGCTGGCATTGACGGCAGGTGTTCGCTTCATTAATGTCACAAACGATTATCGCATTCTGTTTGGTGAAGACAATCCGCAACTCCTCGCTTTCGACGCTCTGGAGAACACGTATTCGGCCTCCAATACGGCACTGATTGCCATTGCGCCCCAAGATGGCTCGGTGTTTACCCGCGAGGCGCTTGGCGCGGTTCAGGAATTGACCGAAGCCGCGTGGCGTGCGCCATATTCCAGCCGCGTCAATTCCCTTACCAATTATACCCATAGCGAAGCACTCGATGACGATCTGGTTGTCGCTCCGCTCGTTGACGATGCATCTTCTCTGAGCGATGCCGATGTGGTGCGTATTGAGAAGATCGCGCTGAACGCAATCGAAATTGCCGGGCGTCTGGTGTCTCATGATGGGCGCACGGCCGGGGTAGCTATTAATTTTATTCTGCCCGAAGATCATGACCAGGCAGTAATCGAAATTACCGATTATCTCGATTCGATCCTCAATCAAGCCCGTACGAGCCATCCGGATATCGATTATTACCTGACCGGCGATGTCGTCATGCATCGGACTTTCGCCGATGTCACGAAGAACGACATGGAGACTCTGACACCTGTTGTATTTCTCATCATTGTAGGTGCCACAATTATTCTCCTGCGTTCGATTCTCAGTACTTTATCCATTGTCGCCATGCTCGTGTTTGTCATCAGTACGACTATGGGATTCGCCGGCTGGAATGGCGTGGTGTTCAGCCCTACCAATGCCGGCGTGCCGATTATTGTTATGGTGATCGCCATTGCGGATTCAATCCACGTTGTCACGAGTGTTTTGCTGGGTATGAGACGCGGCCTGGACAGAAATGCGGCAATTGTCGAATCACTCCGCATCAATGCCTATCCGGTATTTATCACTTCGGTCACGACGGCGATTGGATTCCTCAGTCTGAATGCCTCAGATTCACCACCTTTTCACGTTCTGGGCAATTACGTGGCATTTGGCGTCTTGTGCGCGCTTGTGTACACTATGACGCTATTGCCGGCATTGCTTTCGATTTTGCCCTTGCGCGCATCTCTTGTGCAGTCTCAGGGGACGGCCTTTTTCGACCGTTTTGCCGACTTTGTCATCGCCCGTCGCAAATTTCTGCTGTGGTTCGTCACTGCGGTTGTCGTGGTCCTGATAATCGGCGTTCCCCGCAATGAGCTGAGCGATAATATGGCGCAGTATTTTGACGATCGCTACGAGTTCCGGCGCAATACGGATTATATTATTGATAATCTGACTGGTCTGGATAAGCTGGAATATTCGCTGAGTGCAGGGCGCGAAGGTGGTATTACCGATCCGGAGTATCTGCGCCAGGTCGATGCTTTTGCCGAGTGGTACCGGGCACAACCCGAAGTGACCCATGTCCAGGCTTTTTCGGACATTATGAAACGTCTCAATAAAAATATGCACGGCGACGACCCTGCCTTTTATCGCTTGCCCGAAGACCCGGATCTCGCGGCGCAGTACCTGTTGCTTTACGAGTTTTCTCTTCCGTTTGGCAGCGATCTCAATGACCGCATAGATGTCGCAAAATCCGCTACGCGCCTGAGTGTCGTGACCAGGAATGCGTGGTCTCGAGATTTGCGTGAACTCGATAAGCGCGCGCAAGTCTGGCTTCAGACCAATGCGCCTGCTTTTGCATACGAAGCATCGGGTCTGAGCATTGTTTTTGCCCACCTGTCCCTGCGAAATATCAATAGTATGTTGCGCGGTACAATCACTGCTATGGTACTCATTTCCTTCATCCTGATCTGGATTTTCAAAAGTGTTCGGGTCGGTCTCCTCAGCTTGTTGCCCAATTTTATCCCCGCGATTATGAGCTTTGGCCTGTGGGGCTATCTCGTCGGCCATGTTGGGATTGCCTCTTCGGTGGTGATCGCCGTTGTTTTTGGAATTGTTGTGGATGATACGATTCATTTTCTGAGCAAATATCTGAAGGCCCGGCGCGATGGCCTTCCCGCACCCGAGGCCGTGCGCTATACCTTTAACACGGTGGGCCATGCGTTATGGACGACGACCGCAGTGTTGTCAGTGGGCTTTCTGGTGTTCGCCACATCGGGATTTGAGGTGAGTTGGGCACTCGGCCTTTTGGTCACGATTACGATTGTCTTCGCGCTTGTTGCTGACTTTTTGCTTTTGCCAACTCTGCTGATTGCTATTGACCGGAGAAATTCATGATGCCAATACGACCAATACACCTGTTTTTCGCGCTTTGTCCAATCCTTTTGATTTGTCTCAGTGTATCAACTCCCGCTCGTTCTGATACTGCAGAGGAAACCGGGTTGAAAATCGCTCAGGATTCCCAGGATCGCGAGAAGGGTTTTGGTAATTTTACGGCTCAGCAAACCATGGTGTTGCGCAACAAACACGGGCAAGAGAGCCAGCGCCAACTCCGGGTAAAGGTTCTCGAAGTCTCCGAAGATGGCGACAAAAGTCTGTTTGTGTTTGATGAGCCGCGCGATGTCAAGGGAACGGCGTTGCTTATTCACGCTCATCGGGAAAGCGCGGACGACCAATGGCTTTATTTGCCCGCTCTGAAACGCGTCAAACGCATTAGTTCGTCCAACCAGTCCGGCTCTTTTATGGGGAGTGAATTTGCTTATGAGGACCTGACCCCTCAGGCTGTGGAGAAATTTACCTATCGTTACCTGCGCGACGAGGCATATGGCGATTTGACCTGCACGGTCTCAGAACGCTTTCCCGTGGATAAGAAATCGGGCTATAGCCGCCAGGTAGTCTGGAGGGATAAGGACGAGCTTCGCGTCTGGAAAGTGGAGTATTACGATCGCAAGAATTCACATCTGAAGACGCTTACTCTGGAGAATTACGCGCAGTATCTGGAACGTTACTGGCGCGCTGGGGAGATGACGATGGTCAATCATTTAACCGGGAAAAGTACCGTCCTGACGTGGACGGATTTTGAGTTTCAAACAGATCTGGATGATCGCGATTTCACGCAAACCGGGCTAAGACGGGTGCGTTGATGCTACGCCGTACCTCTTTTTATCTCGGTGCCGTCTGGACTTTGGCTTTGGTCTTTGCTGCTGGCGCACATGCCGAAATTGGGATTGACCGCGATTTTTCCGGGCGCGTGAATGTCGAAAGCCGATGGTTTCCCCGGGCCGGTGCTTTTTCCGGTCAGGGGGCACATGCCATCGGTTTTGTTGTAGTACCCAACCTCTATCTCTCAGACGCTGAGGGCAGGAGTTTCACGCTATCGCCATTCTTTCGCTATGATAATGCAGATCCACGCCGCACCCATGCCGATTTGCGCGAAGCCTATTTTCTGGTATTCGGGGAAATAGGCGATGGCGAATGGGAGTTGCGCGTGGGGATTGATCAGGTTTTCTGGGGCGTTACTGAATCGCAACATCTGGTGGATATTGTCAATCAGATCGATCTGGTGGAACATCCAAACGGAGAGACGAAGCTGGGGCAGCCGATGGTCAATATTACCTGGTCCAGCGATTGGGGAGTTGTGGAGTTTTTTGTTTTGCCGTATCACCGGGTGCGCACGTTTCCAGGCGAATCCGGCCGTCTGCGCCTTCCACTTGTTGTAAATGATGAGCAGGTTGAGTATGAGAGCGAGGGGGAGGAGTGGCATCTGGATTTCGCCGCACGGTACAGTCAGAGTTTTGACGCTTTCGATGTTGGTCTGAGTGTGTTTAACGGCACCAGCCGAGAGCCTTTTTTGATGCCGGGTGCAAATAGTAGTGGGGCGCCGGTATTGGTTCAGTTCTACGATCAGATCCGGCAGTTTGGGCTGGATGCGCAACTGACTGTCGGCTCATGGTTGTTTAAAGTAGAAGCGATTCAGCGCGCGGGTGCCCGAAATCTGCTGGGCATGGAAGAGGATTATGTGGCTTCCGTTTTTGGGGGAGAATACACCTTTTATTCCATATTTGGTTCGGCTGTTGATGTCAGCTTGCTCGGCGAATGGAATTACGATGGACGGGGGCGCAATGCGACGCCGAGTCGCTCGCCCAATACGCTCGAAAACGACTTCTTTTTTGCCACGCGCCTCGCGTTCAACGATGTTCAGAGTACTGAAATTGTCGCGAGTTTTTTGGGGGATGCGGAGCGTTCCACACGCGCACTATCTGCGGAATTGGACCGGCGCATCTCTGATCAGTTGTCTCTGAATATAGAGGCGATTCATCTTCTCTCTATTGACAAAGCAGATATCCACTACGATACGCGACGCGATAGTTTTATTGATGTGAGTCTGATGTACAATTTTTAGTTGTTGCACAATCTGTAATAAAAAAACAAATCCCCGCCCGGAATGGCCAGGCGGGGTTTGTTTGGTTGTATGAAGGGGCGATTACCTCGCGACAGGTTCCATACCCGGTTCGCCCGCGTGGTAAGACGCCAGGCACCAGGGGTCTCGGGTTTCTTTGCGGAAGGTGCGAACTTTTTGTCGCATGGCTTCGGCGATGTCCTGAACTGCGGGATCGTCGATGATGTTGGTGGATTCCATAGGATCGTTTTCAATGTCGAAGAGGGCTTCGGCATCCTGGTGCAGAAATTTTTCCGTGCGGCGTTTGCCCATTTCCAGATTTTCTCTGCGAATGGCCTGCCAGGTGGGCGATGCCCACAGGTCACTGGGCAAAGGGGTGGTGAGTTCGGGGTAGAGATTGCGCACGTATTTGTATTTGCGTCCGCGCAGAACCCGGTAGGGGTAATAGTTGGTGACTTCGTGAAAGGTGTGGGAGAAGAAGGTTTCGTCAAATCCCTCGGGGTGTGTTTCGTCGAGAATGGGGACGAGGGATTTTTCGGGCAAACCTTCAGGGGATTCAACGCCGCACCATTCATAGATGGTCGGGGCGATGTTGTTCCAGTTGACGAGGGCGTCGCTGACAACGGCTTCGGCATCTGGACGCGCAATGATGAGCGGGCAGTGATGGCCCGTGTCAAAAGAAGAGCCTTTGCCGCCGGGAAAGGGCATGCCGTGGTCGCTCATGATAATGATCAGGGTGTCGTCGGCTCGGCCAGCGTCTTGAAGTGCCTGCACGGCCATGCCAATGCCAGTGTCGAAGCGAGAGACGGATTGGTAGTATTCGGCAAATTCTCGTCGGACATCTGGATGGTCGGGCAAAAAGTCGGGAACGATGACTTCGTCGGGTGCATACGTGACTTCGGGGACGCCGGGATAGGTTTGTTTGTTGCCAAAGTCCCGGTGGGGATCGGAATAACCGACGTGTAGATAGAATGGCTGATCGCTGTCAATGGTTTCAAAGAATTTTGAGATGTTATCAGCGATAGAGCGCACATTGCGCCCACCACCGGCTTCGTAATTCCAGGGATAGACAGATTCGGGTTGTACGTGGAGTTTGCCGACAACGCCGGTTGTGAATCCGGCGGATTGCAGTGTTTTGGGAATTGACGGCATGTTGAGTTGCGTGTGGAAGTTGTGGATGCTGTGCGAGTGGCCGTATTGTCCGTGCGTGTGGCTGTAGTGCCCGGTGAGCAGGTTGGCGCGGCTGGCTGCACAGGATGGGGTGGTACAAAAGGCGTGTTTAAATAAGGTGCCTCGTGCGGCAAGTGCATCTACGCTGGGCATTTTGATGACGTCATTGCCATAACATCCGGCAATGGGGCTCCAATCGTCGGCAATGAGTAAGAGGACGTTGCGGTAGGACATAATATCTCCTTGTTGTGATTGCACCCTTTGGACGCTTCAATGTGGGTGGTTATGTGGTTTTCCATTCGGTTTAATATCATACTTTGTCTAACCAGATCGGGCTGGTCCACGCCCGGTGGCCATCGTGCTGGTAGATGCGAAGGTAGCAGTAGTGAACACCTGAGGGTGAAAAGGTCAGGTGGACGGTATCTCCCAGGATAATGTGCTGTTTTTTGGGTGTAAAGGTTTGGGATATGTCCCCATTGACCATCAATTCGATGCGGTCTATGTCTGCTGTGCCCAGAACTTCGGCGGTAAATTCGTAGCGATGTGCCCTGACAGTGCTGCCCATGGGATGGGAATTGATTTGAAAATCGATATAGATCCGGGTGCCAGTGGTGGCGTAGCACCGGCGCTTTGAGAAAGCATCGAAGATGGTGGGGCGGTCAAGCCGTTCCGCCCACAGGCCGGTAAGTCCCGCGGGTTTGCCAGGTCCCGGTTCCGGATAAGGGTTTGCCGGACGGGAGTCGTGGGTGTCGCTGCCGCTGACAATACCGAGTTTGAGACCCTGAAACTGGATGGCCCGGTTGATTTTGGCTTCTTCAAGGTCCACGTTGACATTCTGCTTCTGGTAGATTTCTGCGAGGCATTCCCGTTCGTAAAAGGCGGTGTGGAAGTGCCCTTGAGTGAATCCGCCCCGGGCATGGACGGCGTCATAGAGTTCTCGGTAATCCTTGCAGAAGACGGTTTCCGGATGGTAGCGCGCCTGGAGTTTGGGGTCGTGGGCTTCGGGTCGATCTTCGCAGAAGATGGGAGACAGACCGTCCAGGTCGGGAAAGAATCCGAGACGATGACTGCCGTCGGGCGGTGTGGCGAATTCAATGGAGGGGAGAGCAATAAATTCTCCGGGCAGTGTGAAGGAACGCCAGGCATCTATAAGCTGTTCCCAGACTTCGGCGATGCAGGCACTATACGAAAAAAGCTGTCCGCCCGAGAAGTTCAGATGGGCGATGTCTCTGGCCCAGACAAAATAGTCTGTCAGAGGACGCTGGTTGAACAGCATGCCGTGGATATCACCCCAGTACAGGGTTAAATCAGAGGGTGTAGTAGTGACCCGCGTGGGATTGCTCTGAGCGTTCAGCTTTCCACACATGGCAGAGATCTGGTCCCAGGGGGCCTTCGCAGAGAGGTGCGTACGCGTGGTGTGGGAATTGTCCAGAAATACGCTGATGCTTTCCGCTGCAGTAGCAAGGGTGAGTTCGTCTTTGGAAAAGACGGGATTGCCGTATGTGTCGATGGGGGTGACCTGCGCTGCGATACGCCCTGTGGTCAGCGCGTGCGCTGTCACCCGGAGCGTTTCCACAGATCCGGGCGCAATGGTGAGGGGATTGCTCTTGAGAATGGAGAGGTCTGTATCTCTGGGCAAAAAAAAGTGATACTTACCTCCTGGATGATGAAAAGAAAGGACACCATCCAGATCTTCGACAAGCCAGAAGTGAAAGGCGTCAATGGCGTTCTGTGGGAGCAGAAACCCGTCCGGATGGGTGCGAAGCGCAATGGTGACGCGTTCTCCGGGTGCAACCCGACCTTTTTCGCACCTGATGTGAACGGCGTGGAGAAACTCGGGCGTCAACGGGTGCGTGTCAAAGGTGCGCACAACGCCGCCTCCCACAAGAGGGACGCCCTCCCAGTCCGTGTCTGGTGGGCCTGTGATCTCGATGCCGTCGTGGGGTTGAAATGCCTGATCCCTGTTGAGGTACTGGCGGATGTCGTAGAAGATCCACAGGTTTCCACCGGCCCGAAATCCGCCGTCCGGTGCCCGGTAGTGGAGCCGGAGATCCACGGGACAGCAGACCTGAAGCCTGCCAGCTGCGGTTGCCCAAAATCGGCTGTCGGGCATGTGAATGTCTCGCATCTTACCTTTTTGAACTGTTGTCGCGTTTTCGTTCATCGGCTATTTGTTCGAGCATGCGATGCACGCGGTCGGTTTGTTTAGAGGTAATATTTGTTGTTTCATAGGGGTCGGTACCGATGTGAAAGAGTTCGGTTTCTTCAGGTGTCTGGCCTTCTTCGTAGATCAATTTCCAATTGCCCGTTCGCATGCCAAAGGACGATCCCCTGAAGTTCCAGAAGATAGACCGTTCTTCGGGTACGGTGATATCCCCTGTGAGCAGAGACCAGATGTTCTGGCCATCCCATTGGGGATCGCTACTGGGCGTGTAATTGATGAGATTGGTCAGGGTTGGCATCCAGTCGGTTATGTGCAGGGGGTGAAAGCATTTGCCGGGTTGGAGATGAAAAGGCCAGTTGATCAGAGATGGGGTGCGTATGCCGCCTTCGTAGAGTTGAGATTTTTGACCTCGTAGGGGCAGGTTGCAGCCCAGGCGCGGCATGTCTTCGTGGCGGCCCGGGTATTTGTCGGTATCGTGAAGGGGACCGGCAGGGATGGCGCCGTTGTCCGATGAGAAGATGATGATGGTGTTTTCGCGCTGGCACAGGCGGGCAAGGGTTTCGACGAGTTGGCCGATGGCGTGGTCCATCTGGCTGGCGTAGGCGGCGTAGGTTTTGTATGAGCGGTTTTTGTTGTCGTCGGGATCGTAGCGCCGGTCTGAATAGCGATCTATCCAGTGTTGCGGTGCTTTGATGGGGGTGTGTACTGCGGTGAAAGGGACATAGCAAAACCAGGGGCCTGTTTGCGCTTCGATCCACTGGACAGCTTCCCGAGCGATGAGGTCGGTGACGTGGCCGCGCTCTTCAATGAGTTCGCCATTGCGGTGCCAGGTGACGCTGTAAGGGCCTGATTTGTAGCGGTGGTTATACGGGTCAACACCGCCGGCCAGGCTCCCATAAGCTGTATTGAAACCAAATTGGTTGGGGCCGTATTCGGGGGAGGATCCCAAATGCCATTTTCCAAAGAGGCCGGTTTCGTAGCCCGCATTGCGGAAGGATGAGGCCAGTGTTTCGTAGCCATCTGGCAGTACTGGGGCGTTGGATGGAACGGTGGCGTGGCGTCCAAAGCGACCGGGATGACGACCCGTCAACAGACATGTGCGGGTGGGGGTACACATGGGACAGACGTAGTGCTGGTCGAGTTCGATGCCCGAGGCTGCGAGGCGGTCGATGTTGGGCGTGCGAATGTGTGAGCCGTGATAGCTGACGTCACCCCAACCCATGTCGTCGGCGAGGATGAAGAGGATGTTGGGTTTTTCGATTTTTCCAGATTTTGTCATGTCAGATATCCTTTTAAATAAGCTATAAAATCCACTGTCTGATTTTACCGTTTTCCCTGTGTTTCGCATACCACAATAATAGGATTATGATTGCGACACCAGTGCCATCCCATACCACATCGGTCCAGACGCCAGTGCGACTGGGTACAAAGGATTGATGGTATTCGTCCAATATCGCATAGAGGATAGATATCAGGACGCTCCACAATACACAGGAGGTAAATCGGTTCTTTGTCCAGAGAGAACGAAAACACAAATAGGTCAGAATAGCGTATTCTGCTATGTGTGCGAATTTGCGCGCCGCATGGTGTATTCGTTCACTGAAAAAGAAAAATTTTTCTGTATTTTCGAACGATAGCAGGCCACTTGAACCAATAAAAATTAAGAGTAGCCAGACAAACAGGGCGATGCGCCAATACGTTGTTGTCATGATTTTTCCACCCTATTGTGCAGTTTTGAGAGCTTGTATCGCGTCGTCGGTGGCGTCGATGACATGGGCACCCGCGGGTACGATAAATTCAAACCATTTGTCTTTCAATTCTGGATTGATGGTCAAATTGTGAAAGGTCTGCGTGATGACCTCATTGTCTGTGTCATCAAAAAGGCCAACCCGGCGCAACAGGCCATCTTCGGGATTGATGAGCAATTGTGCTTTGACAGGGGGGTTAGGCAGTTGTGCATGTAAGAGATTGACTTTGATTTTGGCTTCAAAAACGCGGTGGGGACGATCTTCAAATATTTCGTCTGCGGTGTAGCGTATGCTCGTCCATTCCAGACCTCTAAAGGGACGCAGGGGATCGGCCTGGTCTGCATCGGCTTCGAGGTTGGTTGTGCGATAGACGCGCCCGAGGTTCACTTTGGAGACAATTTTTTCTTCGCGATCATAAGTCCACATCAATCCGCCATCAGACAACCGCTGTGAAATGATTACCTGATCTTGCACGGTGTCGAGACGCATCAGGTTGGGGCGCTTAAAGGTTGCACTGGCATTGAGTGTCAGTTCTTGATCCATAACGCGAATAATGGTCGTTTGTTCTGCCTTACAGGTGGCGATTTCTCTGGCATTTTTTTGAATTTCGACCATTATTTCATCGGTCTTACCATCTCCTGTTGACATTTTGTTTTCGTTTTCCGCGCTGACCTGAGTTGTGAGGATCAGCATTGCGACCACCCAGCGTTTCATAACTTGCTCCTTATGAGAAATTTTATTCTTCGCGCTCGCAAAGGTCCTACCACACCCGATTTTTCACTGGATGATCTGAGCCGGGTTGGACGATTGGAGATTGTGGCGCATTGTTTGGCCAACGCGCTTTTTTATTCTCAAAATATACGAACAAATACTGTTGTACATCTCGTCTTTGATGGGCCTTCGGACCCACCGAAATCCGTGCGTTTTGAAAGCGATCATCTGACCTATTTGGGTGGGTTTGATGAACGCACGCTGGCAGGGGCTGTACAAAAAGCGCTATCTGCTGGCAAGGGTTTGTCTCTGGGTGAAGAGCGGCAGGTTGATGGCGGTCTTTTTGTCGCGAAAAAGGGATTTGAACGCGTTGTACAAGATCGCACTGAATCGCTCTATGTACTCGAGCGTAGAGGTGTTGACATTCGCACGGTGACATTTCCCCAGGATGTAACTTTTGTTTTTTCAGACCATCTCACAATGCCCAAAAAAACGGCTAAGTATTTGCGCCGCCTCGGTGCTAAGCCGATTTGCGTGGGCCCCCGAATGTTGTTTGCCTCTCAGTGTATTGTGCTGCTACACAATGAATTGGATCGGCAGAGGGTTTTGTAAAATGGGTTACTGAAAGAGTTTGAATGTCGCGCCGATGTGTCCGGAAAATCCACTGATGACATCGTTTTGATCTTCGACAAATTTGATCCTGGCAAATAGTCCGAGTTTTTCACCTATCGGAAATTTGTATCCCAATTCTCCACCTATAAAACGTTCAGAAACGCCATCGGATAATACAATTCCAATACTCGGTCCAAAAAACAGTTTGTGGGTTTCAAAGTCGCGCATGCCAATCGCATAATTGAGACTCGTACCCAGAGTCTGCATCATCGGGCTGGCGAAACTTATGTCGTAAAACGGCGCAAATATGAATGGACCAGGCAGGTTGACATGGACAGAGGTGTGCAGGGCTATCCCACCAGCGGAATCAAAACGCGGACGAACACTGTCGTTCCACATAAAGCCCCCACCCAGGTTTACGCCGTCGATAAATGCCGCATTGGCAGTACCCATACCAGAAGACAATACACATAGCGCGAGACAAAAACTTTTTAGAATCTTCATAAAATCTCCTTTTAAAGATACCGTTCACTATCTGATCGCTCGGCCAATGCCGCGACCACATCTTTTACGCGCTGAGAGCTATTGCGGGGCAAAATAAGCAGGGCATCGTTCGTATCGACTACGATTAAGTTTTCGAGATCGACCAGCGCGATTACTTTGTCTTTACTGCCATAAACTGTTGTGTTTTTTGCATTGAGCGATAGCACATTCCCACGCAGTAAATTGCCATTTTCATCTACGGGCAACACATCTGTCAAAGCACCCCACGCGCCGATATCGCTCCATTCAATATCGGCTTCCAGGGTTGCAATATCCGACGCGCGTTCGATAATCGCATGATCAATGGCGATGTTTTTCATCTGCGGATAGACTTCGGTAGTGACATCTCCTTCTCGTCCCTCTTTGGCCGCAGTACCAATTTGTTCGAGCAGGGCATACATCTCGGGTTCAAATTTTGCAAAAAGATCCAGCATTGTTCTGGCTTTCCACACAAACATATTGCTATTCCACAGATATTGACCGCTCTCCAAATATGTTTTTGCGGCTTCAGCATCGGGTTTTTCTGTGAATGACTCTACGGCATAGATTGGCTCGTTGTCTATCTTTGCAATCACATCGCCCTTTTGTATATATCCAAAGCCGGTGTCTGCGCGCGTTGGTTTTACACCGAGCACAAACAGGGTTTCAGCGCGATCCTCCAGTGCGTCTTTTGCTACTTTGAGCAACCGACAAAATTCCTCTGGCTTGCCAATGTGGTGATCAGACCCCAAACTCGCAATTGTACATCCGGGAAAACGGGCTTCCAATAAGGCACACTCAAGCCCGACCGCAGGTCCTGTATTGCGGAGGGCTGGTTCTACAATCGCGTTTTCAGAAGATAATTCGGGCAATTGTTCTCGAACGCTATGCAATAGTTCAACGCCGGTAGATACATAAAGGTCATCTATTTCAGCCAGCGAATTAAGGCGATTTACCGCCTCCTGCAACATCGTGCGTTCACCGGTCAAAGCGTGAAATTGTTTGGGTTTGCTCTTGCGACTTAAGGGCCATAGCCGCGTACCAACACCACCCGCGCGAATTACAAATTTCATGTCTCGTATCCAGAGATCATAAAGTCAAAAGTAATATTCCTTGCAAGGGGGTACAACCGAAACCTTGCAGCAAAGGCCGTCTTTGTATATCTTTATCCAAATCCACACGCTTCATCGGGGGTGCTACCCCACAACAGGAGTTGATTGTTATGGCACTGACTGCCACTACTTTGGAAGAGACCTATCAACAGATGGCCGAGCGATTAGAGGGCATTGTGCCCGATATCGAACTGCGCTACAAAGCCGAGTTGGCTTACGAAATCAATAAGCTTAAAAAAGAGCGCGGAGCCATTATTCTCGGGCATAATTACATGGAGCCGGCACTTTATCACTCTGTGCCAGATGTCGTGGGCGATTCGCTCGAGTTATCGCGTAAAGCCGCAGAAACCGACGCTGATCCCATTGTTTTTTGCGGCGTGCGCTTTATGGCCGAGACCGCAAAAATTCTCAATCCCGACAAAACCGTGCTCTTGCCCGCGCGCGTTGCGGGATGTTCATTGGCCGCGAGCATTACCGCGGAAGATGTTCGCAATCTGCGCGAACAATATCCGGGCGTTCCCATTGTCACGTATATCAACACGTATGCCGATGTCAAAGCCGAATGCGATATTTGCTGTACATCGGGCAATGCCCATAAAGTCGTCGAATCGCTCGATTCGGATACCATTATCTTTTTGCCCGACGAATACTTAGCAGCCAATGTCGCACAGGAGACCGACAAGCGCATTATTTTTCCCACAATAACGGGTTTTTCCGATCCCAAACCCGGTCTTGAATACGAAATGATCGGCTGGCATGGCAGGTGTGAGGTGCACGAGCAATTTACCGTTCAAGATATTGAAAATGTGCGCATGCAATTTCCAGATGTCGTTGTTCTCTCCCACCCGGAATGCAGTCCTGAAGTGGTCGCTGCGTCCGATTTTTCGGGCAGTACCTCCCGCATGGTCGATTATGTGCGCGAAATGGATGCCGAGCGGTATTTGCTGCTTACAGAGTGTAGCATGGGCGACAATATCGCCGCGGAAAACCCGGATAAAGAAATGGTTGGCCTGTGCAGCATTCGCTGTCCACATATGAACGAAATTACACTTGAAGATACGCTCAACGCACTTGAATATAACGAGCAAATCATCGAAGTGCCCGAAGACATCCGCGTGCGTGCATTAAAAGCTGTGGAACGCATGCTGGAGATTGTATGATCATTTAAAAAAACGCAGTTACGCGATACCAAAGGCCCGGTAGATTCCGGGCCTTTTTGTATTTCGATATTGAGTATCAGACCTGTGTGTTTTTGGTCAATGTACAATCTCACTCACCATTGTAAACTTCTGTTTGGAACAGATTGTTTTGAAAATCGAGGTACTGATCTTTTGTCATCTCTGGTTTGTAATTTGCAAGCACGGCTTTTGCCTCTGAGGCGTGGTCGGACAATAAATCCACAGCCATCATAGACAGTGATTTTGCCGGTTCTACATATCCCATCTCTTTATCGGAAATATGCCACTCGACGCTGTGGCCTATTCCAGTAGCTCCCGACATATAGGGATGAATCGCGGGCATAATGCAGGATATATCGCCCATATCAGTTGAGCCGGTTCTGTGCCCGACTGTACAAAATTCATCTACTCCAAAACGCGTTCTGGCATTTTTCCCATAGAGTGCCTGTAAATCCGCATTGTTTTTTAATGGCATATATCCCGGTAGCGTTTCTATTTCTACTGTTGCGCCAAGTGCCATTGCGCCGGCTCGAAGTGCGCGATCTACTTTCATACTGGCATCGAGAATCGCTTCTGCTGTGCGTCCTCGAACATAAGTTTCCATACAAACTTCGTCGGGTATGACGTTGACTAAATCTCCGCCTTTGGTGATGATGGGATGCACCCGAACAGAATCGTGGTCCTGGAATGTTTCACGCTGTGCATTGATGGCATTCAGTGCAATTTGAGCGGCATTCAGTGCATTGATGCCCCGATGAGGTGCACCTCCCGCATGCGCGGCTTTGCCCACAAACCGAATCATCTTTGCTACAAATCCATTAGACGAGGCGGAAGCCGCGGTTTTGGTCAAAGATTCATCGCTATGTGTATGAATCATAATCGCCATATCGATATCGTCAAAATGCCCGTGTTTGATCAATTCGGGTTTGCCACCTAAAAAACTCAGTTTCCCAGATTTCACCAGATTCAAACGGTATTCAACCTCTACAAATTCCTCTGCGGGTACGGCGAAAAAGACGACTCTTCCCGCCAAATCATCAACTACGCGCGCATCCACCATGCCCATCATTGCCCCCATCAGTCCCGCGATTTGTGCATTGTGACCACAGGCATGTGCAGCACCCGTATCGGGATTGGCATTGGG
>JAPOXY010000254.1 GCA_026706845.1 Gemmatimonadota bacterium | reverse complement strand
TGTTCAAAACACTCGACATGAAACTCGTTGCAGGTCGAGAATACAACAGAGAATTTCCGACCGATCAAACGGAAGCTGTCATTGTAAACGAAGCACTGGTCAAAAAATTCGGCATAGAGGATCCCATTGGCAAAACAATCACATACGGCGGCTTATCAAAAGAAAGAACCATCATCGGCGTTGTTCAAAATTTCCACTTCCGATCTTTGCATCATAAAATCAGACCCGCTGTCCTGCCACTCAGCACATCCACTGGACGCTTATTGATCCGCATTCACCCCGAAAATGTACCCGGCACCATCGCATTCATCAAAGAACAGTGGGAAAAAGTCGCACCCAACCACGCATTCAACTTCTCATTCATCAACGAAGCCTTAGACAAACAATACAGAAAAGAAGAACGATGGAATCTCATGATCCAATACGCCACCGGATTCGCCATCTTCATCGCTGCACTCGGCGCATTCGGACTGGCGGCTCTCGCCACAACAAGACGCACCAAAGAAATCGGCATTCGCAAAGTACTGGGCGCATCCCAAACGCAAATCCTATCCCTGCTCTCGCGAGAATTTATCCTCTACATCACCCTATCGAGCCTCATTGCATTTCCAATCGCCTATTACGCGACCAATCAATGGTTACAAACCTTCGCCTACCGCACCGAGTTAGGTATTGGCACCTTCTTACTCGGTAGCCTTGTCTTGTTCTTCATCGTGCTCACAACCGTCACGACCCAGACCCTCAAAGCCGCACGCGCAAACCCGGCAGACGCCTTGAGAGATGAGTGAGACTGGGGCTACTGGAGGTACAAAATGAAAAACCTCAAAATCGCATGGCGGCGACTCAAACGCGACCGAATTGCCAGTGTGATGGGTGTGTTGAGTCTGACAGTGGGCATTACGTGTGCGTTGATGGTATTTGTCATTGTCGAAGACCGCTATCGCGCGCGAGATGAATTCCACGACAACGCAGACCGAATCTACTGGATCTATCGCACCAGTGAAATGGCTCAGAACGAGTGGGAGCGGCAACACGCATCTTTTCGCGCCCATGCTGGGCCATTGCTCGCCGATGAGTTGCGCGAATTGGCAACGGTTTGTCGATACCGGTTAAGCTATCTTACATATCTCTACGGAGACGAACATTTCCGAAGAGATCAGGCAGCGTATGTCGATCCCGCATTTTTGTCGCTCTTTTCATTCCCCGTGCTTTACGGAAACCCCAAGACCCTGTCACACCCGCAAAACATACTCATCTCTCGAACACTCGCAGAAAAACTATCGCGTGACAGAGCAATCGCCGACATAGTAGGGACCTCATTGACCCTGATGAGAAACAACGTGCGCGAACATTTTACCATCAGCGGTATCGTCGAAACGCTTTCGCACCATTCGAGCTTGCAGTTCGATATGCTCATCCCATATCAGCACCTGATTCCGCGCGCAACGTCTGATCCGCGAGGTGAATTTGAAGCCATGCTCTTCTTGCACCTCAAAAAAAATATTACCTCCGATCACATAAAGAACCGACTGCCCTACTTTTCAGACACTTATTTTGCCAAACAGATTGACAACTATCGCGCCGAAGGACAATGGACAAAGGAAGCGTCTCCCTTTCAGGTCCATCTTCAACCCCTGTCTGCATTGCCCAAATTCGAGATGTCCGGACTTCAAGTCAGGTACATGCCGCAACATTTTCTGGTCTTGCTATCTCTGGTGGGGCTTCTCGTACTCATTGTAGGAGCCATCAATTTTGGCATCGTGACCATTGGCCGACTCATGACGCGTGGCACCGAAGTCGGCATACGCAAAACCCTCGGTGCAACACGTCGTCATATTATTGGGCAGACCATCCTCGAATCGTTAATTCTCTGTTTTATCGCAATGGGACTGGCACTAAGCGCAAACGAATTATTGCTTCCCCATTTTGCGTCCCTCTTTCCCTTTCCTCACTATAATCCTCAGTTTCAAGGGAATATCACAGGATTCCTCTTCATTCTTGTGTTGCCCGTACTATTGTCAATTCTGGCAGGCTTCTACCCGTCGTGGTTGTTGTCGCGGCTTCAGCCTGTTAACGCGCTCAAAAGTGAGACATTTCCGGGACAGAGAGCACGCCTGAGCCGATTTCTGTTGATTGTTCAATTTGCTGTCGCTGTATTTTTGCTGGCATCCTCCACAATTATGGTACAGATAACTGATCACTTCGCTTCGATGGATAGGGGATTCGACATGCGCCACTTAATGGTCATACAGCCCAAAGTCCCGGGAGACGAAGCAGAAGTATATTACGAGCGATTTCGCCAAAAGGCAGAACAACTCCCAGGAGTTGTCGGAATGGCTGCTGTGAATAACATCCCGGTATTGTGGTCGGCAGGCATGCAAAAGCTGACCAATTCAGAAACGATAATATGGCATTACAAAGTGCGTGGCGACTTTCTAAAAACACTCGGCATAGACCTGGTCTCAGGAAAGAATCTGGACCCAAACGGACCGACCAACGAGGTTTTGGTCAACGAACACCTCGCAAAGCGATTCG
>JAPOXY010000253.1 GCA_026706845.1 Gemmatimonadota bacterium | reverse complement strand
ATGGTGATTTGACGCGCACAGTGACAGCGAATTACGAAGGGAATCGAGAAGATGACTTCACCTACTTACAGATCGATGTGAATCAGATGCCCGAAGGGATTTATCAATTGACGGTATTGGCAAAGGACAAGCAGACAGATCAGACGGATAGAAAATACGCCTATTTTCGTATCATAGAATAAAAATATGGGCGGTTCGACCCATCTCGTGCTGGCGCGACTGGTTGAAGACGAAGAGATAGATTTAGACGACGTGGCGCGATTGCGTGAAAAACTCAAGCAACGCAAAGGAGACACATCATGATCGGCATACCTGTACTGGAACCCATTGCCATCTTTCTCCTTGATGCAACTGTCAAGACCACCCTCTTTATGGGGCTTGTGCTATTTGTCGTGTGGCTTCTGGGCACGCGACAGGCAGCAAAGCGCAGCTTGCTTTTGAACTGGTGTCTTATTGGCGTGCTGGTCATTCCCATCGCGTCTTTGTGTATGCCTTCACTGCGATTTCAATTTGATGCGCCGTCGCCACCTTCGGAACCGGCTCTTCCGTCTCCCCAACCTGTAGTTGTCCCTGAGACGCCTCTGGCAAAACCCTCTCCTGTGTTGAAGCAACAAAAGGTATCTGACAAGGCTTTGTCCTACGATGTTGAATTGTCTCAAGACTTCATATCTCCCCCGCCTGCCCAGATTGTTTTCGCCAAAAATGCTGAGACAGAATCGGTCAATTGGACGACCTATATACTGAACAAAATCACTTCAGCACATGCTTTATATGGTGTAATGGCGGTCTATGCTATTGGTGTATTGGTCTTATTGACTCGTATAACCTATTGTCTGATATTGGTTTGTACGTTTCGTCGATCTCTATTACCCTGTGATGACAAACAGCTTCAAAATGATTTGCAGGTCTTTAAAAAACAACTGGGTATTCGGCGATCTGTCGCACTCGCCGTCAGTGACCAAATCGGTAGCCCAACCCAGATTGGACTCTTGAATCCAGTAGTCGTATTACCCACGCCTATGGTCGAAGCGCGAGATCAGTTGGAATCGATTTTGATTCACGAACTCATTCACGTAAAGCGATGGGATTGCTTGTATCGTCTGCTGGCAATGGTGGGCATGGCGTTTTACTGGTTCAATCCCCTATTCCACCGCGTCAGGTATCTGCTTTTTGAAGTTCAAGAACAAGCCTGCGATGATTGGACTGTAACTACAACCGGCAATTCTGCAAGCTATGCGGATACGCTTCTCACTGTGGCGACCCAACTACAACCTCGTCCTGCGATGGCTCTGGGCATGGACATGGCACGCAAGGCTCAGGTCATGGATCGAGTCAATCGCATTATCACTTTGGGTGGTCATGTGACGCCGCGCGTTGGTCGCGTATCGGCACTTGTAATAGCAGTAGTATTTATCGGTGGAGCGATAGTCATCGGCAGCTTGACCACTTCAAAGGTCGATCACAATGCTCCAAAGGTGGTGTTTGAAGGTGGTGTTGCTGTAACCGATACCAGCAAAGTGTCACATTATGCGCTTCCACTAAAAATGCGCGATGGGCGCAGATGGTGGCACGGCAGCGATGGACTTTATTTGCAAGATGGAGGTACGTGGCAAAAGTTCACATTTCCAGAGGGTGGTTCATTAGTGAGCATCAGTGCCTTTATGCAGGCGCACAACGGCTCCCTGTGGTTTGCCGGGGTATATAATGGTCGTCCGGTTATCGCAAACTTCAATGGAAAGATATGGCGGATATGGGATAACAAAACAGGTTTGGGAGAACAAGGTGTCGGATCAAAATTTGCCGAAGATTGGGAAATTTGAAGGCTGGCAGGTCGCGGGGCCACAGGCTACTTTTGAAGTCGCTGCAAAAGGATATGCACAAACCGCGCTAACAGTTGAAAACGCAGTCGAAGGCCAGATAGATATAGCTTTGAAAAAGGGGATAACCCTGCGCGGTCGCGTTGTCGATGAATCCGGCCAACCCGTTGCAAGGGCACGCGTTGCCTTTGGCCGCCCCCCGATGCCTCGTGCTAAATATACAGCACCACCTCCCCTCCCCTTTCACCGCAATACCTATACCGATACATCGGGTTTATTTACTTTAGAAAATATAGATGTAGATAAAGGTCATATCTGGGTAACCCATCCAGATATCGGAATTATGAATCAGCAAATTGTATCTACCGATACAATAAAGCTCAAAATTGACGACGAAGGTCAAGCAGTGATGGATATAGATATCCCGGTGAAGCGTTTCCGTGTGTATTCTGTTTCAGGCGTGGTATCCCTCAAAGAAGACTCTGTAGAAGGGCTGGAAATCAGGGCTTTTCCAGTTGAAAGATCAAATGATATTACTTATCCAAAAACAGACCATACAGATGCCAATGGTGTATATCGCTTAGACGACCTGGCGCCGGGGGAATATCGCATTTTAGTGAGTTTACTCAAAGAAAGGGAAATAGACGGACGCGCGAAGACAATATATTATCCTGTTCAATCTCAGACGCTGATAGTCGAAAACCGCGATATAACGCGGAACTTTGACATCCAGAGCGATGTGTACTCTGTTTCAGGTGTGGTATCCCTGAATGACGGTTCTATAGAAGGGTTAAAAATCATGGCCTTTTCAGCTAAAAGATCAAGCGGTCGTATTTTTCCGAAAACAGACTATACAGATGCTAATGGGGCATATCGTTTGGACTATCTGGAGCCGGGGGAATATGGCATTCTCATGAGCGGGCCCAAGCCCGAAGAAGTGGAAATAGATGGTCACATGATAACAATACATCACTCTGGTCAATCTCGGACAGTAGTAATCGAAGACCACGATGTGACACTAAACTTTGAACCCCTGGGTGATGCGCGAATTACCGGTTTTGCAACTTACAACGGACAGCCTGTTTCAGATGTCTATGTAAGCACCCATATTTTAGCGGATGATCCTGAAAATATTGCCTCATTAGGCGGTACTGAAACAGACAAAGAGGGACGGTTTGGATTGCGCGGTCTGCCTTCTGCGCGGATTGCCATCGGGTTTCACAAAATGGACCGTCCCGGTGCTGGTGGAAAACGCTGGAGCAAAGTCGATACGATTGATCTAACAAATAAAAAAGAATTGAGTTATATGGCGGAATTAGAAATGGAGGAACGCAAGACTTTGAGCCTGGGAGATATGGCACCCGAATTTGAGGCCAAACGGTTGGATGGATCAACATTCCGGCTCGCGGATTACCGGGGCAAAAAAGCCGTGTTGATCGACTTTTGGGCAACGTGGTGTGGTCCCTGCATCGATGAAATTCCGACAATTAAAAGAATTGCTGAAACATATCGCGATCAGGGCCTGGAAGTCGTGGGCGTGAGTTTGGATCGCGAAGAGAAGGCACTGCGAGATTTTGTGGAAAAAGAAAAGCTGAGCTATGTACAGGTATTTGACAAAGAAAAGGCGCGAGCAATTTCAAAATCCTACGGCGTATGGGGCATCCCATCGGCATTTCTGGTAAACCAAAATGGTGTCATCAACGCACCGGATCTACGCGGAGACCGCGTTGAAACTGCTGTGAAGGCGTTATTGACCAATGGGCCTATTCCAGCTAAAAACTGAGCAGACAGATAGGAAATACGTCTATTTTCGTATTGTAGAATAAATGAATAATATTTCTCGGATTGTGTCCTGATCTTCACTCCACCCTCTCTGCGCCATTGACCGCTGAACAAATGTAAAGCTCAGGCGTCAAACCAGTTTTCCCTGGATACCGCTCATTTATCGCATCTGACAGGGCTGGCACAGCGTCTCGTTCAACGATATTCACAGTACACCCTCCAAAACCCGCGCCAGTCATCCGCGCACCGAGCACCCCCGGAATATTTAGAGCGATTTCCACCAGCAAATCGAGTTCTTTGCCACTCACCTCGTAATCATCTCGCAAACTCTCGTGGGATGCGACCATCAACTGTCCAAATCCCGACAAATCCCCTTTCTTGAGCAATGCGACCGCCCGCTGCGTGCGTTCATTTTCTGTTATCACATGGCGGCACCGTTTCAGAACTATCTCTGGCAGCACACCACCATAAACATCCAGCGTCTCTATCGGCACATCGCGTAGCGCCCTTATATCCGTCCCCATCGCCGGTGCGAGAAGCGAGACCCCGCTTTCACAGGCAGACCGCCGATCATTATACGCCGAATCCGTCAGCCCGCGCGTCACGCCCGAGTTGCAAATCACAATCTGCACATCATCGCCAAAAAGAGGGACAAGCTCAAACGAGAGATCGCGACAATCGAGAAACAGCGCGTGACCTGCCCGGCCATTTGCCGAGATAAACTGATCCATGATCCCACAATTGACACCCACAAAATGATTCTCAGCGCGCTGTCCCAAAAGCGCCAGATCAGGTCCGCTTATTTCAATGCTGTTTAACACAACAATTCCCTTCCCCACCGCCATCTCCACAGCAGCCGAACTGCTCAATCCCGCTCCCATAGGCACATTGCCCACAATCGCCGCATCAAAACCACACAGAGGATGCCCGAGTTTTTGAAACTCGCGCACCACTCCCTTTGGATAATCTGCCCAATAGCCCTGTGCCTCCAACACATCATCGGCCCGGAACTCCGTCACCTCTTCGTGCATCACCGAGTAAATCCGCACCCGCGAATCAATTCTCGACCGTGCAGCAACAACCACCCAACGGTCAATCGCTGCGGGAAACACAAAGCCCTCATTGTAATCCGTGTGTTCCCCAATCAAATTGACGCGCCCCGGTGCCTGCACAACGACATCCGCTTTTCCCTCAAAAACCGATACAAAAACGTCTCGCGCCTGTGTGATAATAGGATGCACCATTGAACTACTCCTGCCGATCAACCCGCATAACTTTTCGCATCGCCCACCGGATCTCCTCCGCTGTCATATCCGGATCTGAGGGATTGATGAGATTACCAAAAATATCTGCACCCACCACATGTTTCCGCAAACCGGGTCCCCGCAAAAGCGACGTAATGTGAATTTGCATGTGATAACCGCGCTCCACGCCATCTGTCGGAGCCTGCATCAATGCCAGAGTGTAGTGATACGGCGCGGCAAATAAACCGTCTAACCCGCCGAGAACATCGCGCAATCCCGCAGCCAGGTCGCGCCGTTCTTCCCCTTTCAAATCCAGCAGACTCGCAGCATGTGCCTTTGGCACAATGATCACATCGTAGGGAAATTGTGCTGCAAACGGAACATAAGCCAACATCTGGGGGCGATCAATGAGAATCCGTCGCCCATCCCCAACTTCGACGCGATTGGCATCGCACACAAAACAACGCCCCGTTTTCTCGCGATGGGATTCAAACATAGCCAACTGTGGTTTCACCATCAGATCGGGAATCTCGCAATACGCATAAACCTGTCCGTGCGGATGCGGTTGAGAATTGCCCATCACTGTGCCTCGGTTCTCAAAAATCAGCGGATACGCAATCTCAGGCACTTTCCCCAACCGGTCGTAAATCTCTGCCCATGCGTCAATCACCTGAACGAGCGCATCTAAGGGTAGCGTTGACAAGCGCTGGGCGTGATTGGGCGCATAGACCACAACCTCGCACACGCCCTGAGATGTGCGCGAGAGATAGGGCCCCAATTGCGTCTGCGTTTGATAGGCGTCCAATACCAGCGTGGGAAAATCGTTCTCAAATGTCCACACACCCTTATAATCTGGATTCACATCACCCGACGTTCGCGTATTTCCGGGGCAGAGATAGCATTCGGGATCATAAACCATATCATCTGAGCCCTCCATAGACTGCGTTTCTCCGCGCCAGGGCCTGTCTGCGCGGTGAGCGGCAATATTGACCCACCGATTCCAAAAAGGATTGAATCTTTCCTCCTGCACAATCCGATACCCATTGGGATGAAGCCGATGCCAGTGATAGGCGGATGCCAGCGTCTCGTGTAGTGTTTCTCTCGCAGCCCATCCCATATCGCGCTGAATGCGACTCGCATCGGCAATCAACGTAGCGGGATCGCCGCTTCGCCGCGGTCCAATCGCTTCGGGAATCTCATGACCGGTTACTTCGCGCGCGGCTTCTAAAATCTCCCGCACGCTCACGCCCTGCCCCCTGCCGAGATTGTACGTCGCAGACTGTCCCCCCGCCAACAATATATCCAGGCTCTTAATATGTGCATCTGCCAATTCCACCACAGAAATATAATCTCGCACAGCCGTGCCATCAGAAGTTGCATAATCATCACCAAATACGACCATCTTCTCGCGCCGCCCCAAAGCCACTTGCAAAACAATGGGGATCAAATGCGTCTCGGGATCGTGATCTTCGCCGATCAACCGCGAGGAATCGGCTCCTGCGGCATTAAAATAGCGGAGAACAACATATCTTCCACCAGCCTCTCGCTCGGCATAGAGCAGCATGCGTTCATCCATCATTTTCGTAATGCCATAGACATTCGTGGGAATTTTTAGCAGAGCAATATCTTCTTCGGAGAGTTTGAAAGCGATATGTTTTTTATACCACCCCAAAAGTGTCTCAAAATCCACCGCAGCGGGCATCAACTGGCTTTTCTCAAAGCCGCCATCCGCGATCCAGTTCCGCTGATAATTTTCCTTCAGTGGAATGTGTTCTGCGCGGGGTTCGCCATACGTCGCCGCCGTAGATGATTTCACTAAGGGAACTCCCTTGCCCACATCCAACAAATTCTGAAAAGCAATCACATTATTCTCAAAATACCTGTACGGTTCCTCCTGGGATTCTTTTACCAGCGTCCTGGCGGCAAAATCGATAATGCCGCAAAAATCGTATCTCTCAAAAACAGAGGCCAGAGCACTGCGATCGAGCAAATTGACATGCTCGAAACAAAATTGCTCTGGCCCATACACCCGTTCAAACAAGGTGACAACTTCCCGGTGTCCCGTTGACAGATCATCCAGCACCACAACCCGGCGATGGTCTTCCAACAGACGCCGAACCGCGTGACTACCAACATATCCTGCCCCCCCCGTCACCAAAACAGCGTCCATCATGCTTGCTCCTCTATAGAACGGTGTACAACGGGCTGTTTCCCAAGCCCGTTCATCTGAAAAACATCACTTTGCACACAAATATACACATTGAACAAGCAGAGATTGAACTATTTTCACAACGCGATATATACCTTGCATTTGTTTTGAACTTGACATCTCGCCCTAAAGGTCTTATTTTTCTGCATATAGACAATACACAGCTCTTTAATGTATTATAACGTGTGTAAAAAAAAGTCTATCTCGAAACCCACTGTTGGACTCCGAGATAGACTTTTCATTTCATGGGATATTATTATGAATCGCGTTTATTTGACCAAAAATGGGTATGAGAAAATTCGAACTGAGTTGATCCGTCTGCAAACCAAAGAGCGACCAACTGTCATTGCGGCGATAAAAAAAGCGCGTGAGTTTGGCGACCTGAGCGAAAACGCCGAATACCATGCAGCCAAAGAGCGGCAGGCATTTCTCGAAAAGAAAATTGCCGAATTGCAGACAAAACTCACGAACTCAGAAATTATCGACGAAAGCCAAATCCCCAAAGACAAAGCCTATCTGGGCGCGACGGTCAAATTACAGGACAAAAAAAATGGCAGAGAAATGCAGTACACACTGGTCACCGTAGATGAAGCCGATTTTGACCAGAAAAAAATATCGACAGCATCTCCCATTGGCAAAGCTCTGTTGGGCAAACGCGTCGGCGAAGTTGTCGATGTGCAAGTGCCTGTCGGCATACTCACTTATGAGATACTCGATATCTCAAGAGACTGAATTTTTTATACAAACCAAAAGGCGACATTATCAATGTCGCCTTTTTTTATTTCTGCAGATGTCGATTTGCCCTTTAAACAATGTATAGACAGTCAAGCATCTTTTTTGTTTTCTTCTGCAACTTCCTCTTCTTCAGCAGAAGCGTCAGACTCGGTTTCCTCAACATCGGATTCGATTATCGCGTCATCGGCCACCAGTTCAATCAAACACAATTCGCTGCTATCACCTCGCCTGGAGCCGAGCTTGAGAATACGCGTATATCCGCCACCTCGCTCGGCAAATGAGGGACCAATTTCTTCAAATAACTTTGTGAGCACCACCTTATTCTGAATACGCCGCAAAACTTGACGCCGCGCATGCAAGTCGCCACGCTTGGCAAAAGAGATCAATCGTTCAGCCACGCCGCGCAATTCTTTCGCCTTTGGCAGTGTGGTGCGCACCTTGCCGTTGGCAAACAGAGATGTGGCCATATTGTTGAGCATGGCTTTTTTGTGGCTCGCCGTGCGATTCAGCTTTCTGCCCCTTTTCCCGTGCCTCATTGGTTTCCTCGTTAAAATTCGTCGTCCAAAATCGAGATGTGGTCAGATTTGGAAGCGACGTCTTGATATTTGCTCACATCAATGCCAAAGGCAATGCCCAAATTTTCGAGAATAGCTGTCAATTCATTGAGCGATTTGCGTCCAAAATTGCGGAATTTGAGCATTTCGTTTTCCGTCTTTTGAACGAGATCTTCAAGTGTTATAATATTGGCAGCTTTTAAGCAATTTGCTGACCGCACCGACAATTCCAACTCATCTACAGGCATCTTGAGCAGTGTTGCAATGCGGCGCGTTTCCTCATCGACTACTTCTTCCAATTCTTCTTCTGGTTCTTCTTCAAAGTTGATAAACAACTCGAGGTGATTTTTTAATATTCTCGCTGCATGAGCCACCGCATCGTCGGGTCGCACAACGCTGTTTGTCCAAACAGCCAATGAAAGTTTATCGTAATCGGTCTGCTGGCCCACACGCGCATTATCGATTTCATAATGCACTTTTCGGATTGGGGAAAAAGCAGCATCCAACACAATGGTCCCCATAGGCTGGTCTGCCTGTTTGTTTGCTTCTGCCAGCACGTAGCCCCGACCTTTTCCAACGGTGACTTCCATGTCGAGCACACCGTCTTTGTCGAGTGTTGCAATATGCAAATCGGGATTCATTACTTCGACATCGGCATCGACTTGCAAATCGCCAGCCTTGAGTTCTCCGGCGCCTTCTTTTTTTACGTATAGCAATTTGTCTTCATCTGTATGCACGCGCAGGCAAACTTCTTTGAGATTTAAAACGATTTCGGTCACATCTTCGAGGACACCTTCAACCACGGTAAACTCGTGCTGAATTCCTTCAATTTTCACGGCCTTAATCGCAGCCCCCTCAATGGAGGAGAGCAAAACGCGGCGCAGTGCATTCCCAATCGTAGCACCAAACCCGCGCTCAAGAGGCTGAACACTAAACAGGCCGTAATTATCACTCAGGCTTTCTTCATCGATCTGTACAAATCGAGGCATTTGAAAATTTTTCGCGTTCATAAACAAAAGCTCCCGGTGCGCGTCCATTACTTGGAGTAAAGCTCAACGATGAGTTGCTCTTCAACTGGCGTTGGTATATCATCTCGCTTTGGATATTCTACAAGCGTACCGCTCAAATTCACTTTATCTACCGAAAGCCAGGCCGCTTGACCTGCATCACCAGTGCGCTTGAGTGCATCGTGAATGAGTTGCAATTGACGACTTTTTTCCCGTACCTGCACAGTGTCTCCCGGCGAAACCTGGAATGAAGGAATATCTACGGTTCGTCCATTGACAGCGATGTGGCGATGTCTCACGAGTTGCCGCGCCGATTTTCGAGATGGCGCAAAACCCAGGCGATATATCATATTGTCCAGACGACATTCGAGCATCTGCAAAAGCAACTCACCCGTCACACCCTTTCTGCGAGCGGCTTTTGAATAATACGTGCGAAACTGATTTTCCAACACGCCGTAGATACGTTTTGTCTTTTGTTTTTCACGAAGCTGAAGCGCGTATTCCGACGGCTTTCGACGCATATTTTGTCCATGCATGCCGGGCGCATAACTTCGTCGGTCAAATGAACATTTGTCCATTTGACATCGCGCACCTTTGAGAAACAACTTCATGCCTTCTCGGCGACACAATTTACAACTCGGGCCAGTGTATCTCGCCATTCAATATCTCCTGTTTTCTTATGTTAAACGCGGCGTCGCTTAGGCGGGCGGCACCCATTGTGCGGAATTGGCGTAACATCTTTGATCGCTGAAATTTCCAATCCAGCCCCCTGTAGCGACCGCACGGCGGCTTCTCGCCCAACGCCAGGTCCTTTGACCCAGACTTCCACCCGGCGCAAACCCATTGCCATGGCTTCTCGCGCCGCATCAGTGGCAGCCAACTGAGCAGCATAGGGCGTACTTTTTCTCGACCCCTTAAAACCGACTTTTCCCGTTGATGACCAGGAAATAACTCTTCCTTCACGGTCACTTAGAGTGACAATAGTATTGTTAAAACTGGCATTGACGTGTGCGACGCCATGAGCTTCAACGCGTCTATTCCGTCGTCTCCCTCTTCTGACTGCCAAACGACGCCTCCTTTGATTGTCCTGCTTTAGCTATACGGTTCGTCTGCGACTGCCAATACCGGGGTTGCTTTCCCTTGCGCGTCCTCGCATTGGTGCGCGTCCGCTGCCCTCTCACCGGCAAACCGCGACGCCATCGCAAACCGCGATAGCATCCAATATCCATCAATCGCTTGATGTTCATCGCAACTTCGCTCCGCAGGTTACCTTCAACCTTGTACTCGCCTTCGACAACTGAGCGCAATTTGGTGACTTCCTCGTCAGTCAAAGCATCTACGCGCGTATCAGGCGAAATCTGCGTCTGTGTTAAAATTTTTTGTGACGTGCTCAAACCAATGCCCAAAATATATGTCAACGCAACTTCCACGCGCTTTTCTCTGGGAATATCTACACCTGCAATTCGGGCCATGCGATTGCGTCTCCTATGAGGTTATCCTTGTCGCTGTTTGTGTCGCGGGTTGACTTTGCAAATCACGCGCACAACACCGCGTCGGCGAATGATCTTGCAGTGATTGCAACGACGGCGAACAGATGATTGAACTTTCATAAATAAATCTCCAGCATTCTGAGTAAATCAAGCTCGGCGCCCTCGAATACGGCCTTTCTTCATAAAACCGTCGTAGTGACGCATCAGCAAATGCGATTCAACCTGCTGTAAAGTGTCGAGCGCCACACCGACCATAATCAACAAACCCGTACCGCCAAACACTTGTTCGAGTCCCGGATGAACCCCCATAGAATTAATAATAAAGTATGGGCCAACGGCTATTGCAGCTAAGAAAATCGCACCTGGCATGTTGATTCGCGTAAGCACCCGATCGATAAAGTCCGACGTGCGTTTGCCCGGTCTGACACCGGGAATAAATCCGCCTTGCCGTTTCATATTATCAGCGAGATCAATCGGGTTAAACACAATGGCGGTATAAAAGTAAGCAAAGAAAATAACCAGCAATGAGTAAATCGACCAGTAGGGTAATGACACCCAGGACATACTCGGCGTAAAAGCAGACGCGAGATTTTGCATAAATTCATTATTAGGCGCAAAGCCAGCCATTGTCGCAGGTAAAAACATAATGGCCTGAGCAAAAATAATAGGCATCACGCCAGAAGTATTGACTTTGAGTGGTATATGCGTGCTTTGCCCACCATATACCCGTCGTCCAACGACGCGTTTGGCGTATTGTACCGGAATTCTACGCGTGCCCTGTGTTATGAGTACCACCAGAGCAGTCAGGGCAATAACAATAATTAAAACAGCTATTTCGATTAAAATTGGTTTATCATTGGTCACAAAATCCCGATATTCCTGCCGCACGACAAAAGGCAATGCCGCAATAATGCCAATAAAAATGAGTAGCGACATTCCGTTGCCAATACCGTGTGCATCAATTTGTTCCCCCAACCACATGATCAACACGGTTCCGGCAGTAATTGTCAATACAGTCAACAGCCGGAAGCCCCATCCGGGATAGAGTACAACCGAAAGCCCGGTCTCTGGCGACTGAAGGCTCTCGAGGAAAAAACTCACCCCCAGGGACTGCGCCGCAGCCAGTGCAACTGTGCCATACCGCGTATATTGAATGATCTTTTTTCGCCCCGCTTCACCTTCTTTTTGCAACTTTTGAAGAGATGGCACGACAGCACCCATCAATTGAAAAATAATGGATGCACTGATATAAGGCATAATACCCAGTGCAAATACCGTCGCACGGGTAAATGCCCCACCTACAAACATATCGTAGAGACCAAAGATCGTTTGGCTGGTGCCTGCAAAAAATTCCCCCAGAGCAACCCGATCTATTCCGGGTATGGGAATCTGCCCTCCCAGGCGATATATCGCCAGAATACCCAGCGTAAATAACACCTTATATCGCAGTTCCGGAATTTTAAAAACGCTCTTGACGCTCTCGAGCAACACCGCCTCCTCTCAGCTGAGCTCAGTCAGCTTTGGTCTCAACATCTCCGCCAGCTGCAAGAACTTTTTTTTCTGCCGCAGCTGATATCGCCTGAACCCGAATCTGCAATGGTACAGAAATTTCGCCTCGCCCCAAAATTTTTACAGGGCGTTTTGTAGAGGCAATCAAACCCGCACCTTTTAGCACTTCGGGAGTAATCTCACCCGAAAACTCCTTACCTGCCAAATCGTCGAGATTTACGACCTGATAGGTCACCCGAAAAGGATTGTTAAATCCAACTTTCGGCAAGCGCCGGTGCAGGGGCGTTTGTCCCCCTTCAAATCCGACTTTGCGCTTGGATCCCGAACGCGCGCGCTGTCCTTTGTGCCCTTTACCCGCAGTTTTGCCTTTTCCGGAGCCGGGACCAATGCCCAAACGTTTCTTTTTACCAGTTGCCCCTTGGGGCGGAGAGAGATTCCCAAGTTTCATTCTCGCATCCCGTGTTTCAAGTTTCTTCAACTTTGACCAGATGTGCAACAGCCGCCAGCATGCCGCGCAATTGGGGAGAATCAGCGTGTTCCACAGTATGCCGAATGCGGCGAATTCCCAACGCATCGAGTGTTCGTTGCTGCTTTTTCTGTCGCTTAATTGCACTGCGAATTTGTGTAACCCGCAGTGTTTTTTGATCGCCCATCACTACCCCCGTACAGAAACCAATTCGGATTCTTCTACGCCTCGCAATAGTGCAAACATTCTCGCATCTTTCAACCGCGTTAATCCTTCCATTGCGGCTTTAACGGCATTCTGCGGATTTTGAGACCCCAATGACTTCGTCAGCACATTTTGAACGCCAGCCAGCTCCAAAACCGCACGCACACCGCCTCCTGCAATAATTCCCGTGCCGGGCGCAGCGGGTTTGAGCAAAACGCGAGAAGCGCCAAACCGTCCAATAACCTCGTGGGGCAATGTTCCATCAACGACCGGCACGCGCACCAGATTCTTTTTTGCATCGTCGGCAGCTTTGCGAATGGCTTCAGAGACTTCGCCCGCTTTCCCCATTCCAATCCCAACAATACCTTTTTTGTCACCAATTACACAAAGCGCATTAAAGGCAAAGCGTCGTCCACCTTTGCGAACGTGAGATACTCGTTTGATGCTGTTGTTGATGACGATTTCCGTCAGATCTAAACCCGTGGCTTCAATTCTGCTCAAAATCAACTCCTTAACATTAAAATTGCAACCCGCCTTCGCGTGCGCCTTCTGCCAATGCTTTGACACGACCGTGATAGAGATAACCTGCGCGGTCGAAAACAACCTGCGAGATTCCGGCTTCCTGCGCTCTCTCGGCCAATGCTTTACCCACTTCGCGACTTTTGTTGCATTTGCCTTCACTAGTTTGCAACTGGTCTTTGAGTTGCGGTGCATTTGAAGCTATGCCCATTAGAGAGCGTCCATTCACATCATCAATCAATTGCGCCTGAATATGTTTTAGACTCCTGAAAATCGTCAGACGCGGGCGATCAGCCGTTCCCAAAAGCCTCTTTCTAATGCGCATTTGACGACGCCTGTGCATCCTGGTCTTTTTAATATGCTTATCTGCCATTGAACAACCTCAAAATTTAAGCTACTGCTGCCTTGCCAGCCTTGCGCCGCACGTATTCGCCGCTATAGCGGATACCTTTCCCCTTATAGGGTTCGGGAGGCCGAATATTTCGGATGTTCGCCGCTGTGCGTCCCACGAGTTCTTTATCGGCTCCGCTAATTTTAACCAGCGCCTGGGAATTTTCGATCTCAGAAGGAGGCGCATCCACACTAAATTCAATTCCCTGAGGAGCTTCAACCATTACCGGATGACTGAACCCCACGTTGATGTCCAAATTTTTCCCTTTCATATCTGCGCGATATCCCACGCCAACGACAACCAGTTGCTTCTCAAAACCAGCTGTCACGCCCTGAACGGCATTTGCCAACAAAGCACGCGTGAGGCCCCAAATAGCTTTGTGATGCCTGTCTTCGGGATCTTGCACTGTGACAGATAGGGATTCACCCTCTTGCACGACCTGCGTGAGCGGATGTAAAGGTACCTGTAAAGCCCCTTTAGGACCTTTTATTTCTGCCTCTGTTGCTCCAATTTTCACATTGACGCCCCCTGGAACGTCAATCGGCTGTTGACCTATTCTCGACACAATGCACTCCTTCTATGCCTCTACCAGACGCTACAAATAACTTCGCCGCCAACGCCTTCTCTACGCGCAGTTCGATCTGTCAAAATACCTTTTGATGTCGATAAAATAGCGACACCCAATCCATTGAGTATTCGAGGAAGTTCGTCTTTACCCACATATTTTCTCAGACCGGGGCGACTTTCGCGCTTCAACCCTTGAATCGCGCTTTCCTCGTCGGGACTATATTTAAGATAAAGGCGCAAATACCCCTGTCGATTGTCATCGATATACGCATAATTGTGAACAAAGCCGCTTTCTTTTAAAATGCGGGCAATCTCGCGCTTCATCCTGGAACTCGGAATATCCACCTTGCGATGTCCAGCGCAACAGGCATTTCGCACACGCGTCAACATATCGGCAATCGGATCCGTCATCATGTGAGCTTCTCCCTCAATTACCAACTGGCCTTTGTCACGCCGGGGATCTCACCGGCAAGGGCCAACTCGCGAAAACATATACGGCAAATACCAAATTTGCGCAAATAACCGCGTGGCCTACCGCATCTGTGACACCGATTATAACGGCGGACTGCAAATTTCTGTTTGCGCTTTGCTTTGGCAATCATAGACTTTTTAGCCATATTAGACCTGACCTCATGTTGATTTTTTTATTTAATCTTGATTTTGAAACGGCATGCCCATTTTGTTGAGCAGTTCAAAAGCCTCTTCATCCGTAGAGGCCGTGGTGACCAGGGTCACATCGAGACCGCGAATTTTGTCGATTTGATCGTAGTCAATTTCGGGAAAAATAATTTGTTCCTGAATACCGATCGTATAGTTGCCCCGGCCATCAAATGAACGCATTGAAAGGCCGCGAAAGTCGCGAATACGCGGCACAGAGAAATTGAAAAAACGGTCGAGAAATTCGTACATATGAGATCTGCGAAGAGTGACAGCACAGCCAATGGGTACACCCTGTCGCAGTTTAAAGTTTGAAACGGCTTTTCGCGCCCTGCGAATTGAGGGTCGCTGTCCAGCAATGCGGGTCAAATCTTCAACAGCATTTTCAATGACTTTGGCATTGAGAACAGCTTCACCAACGCCCATGTTTAAGACAATCTTTTCCAATTTGGGCACCTGCATGTGATTTTTATACCCAAATCTTTGGATGAGCGCAGGCACAACTTCGTTCTCATAGTATTCTTGTAATCGCGTTGCCATGTCGTCCTCGTTATTCAACTTCGGGAATTTGCTCACCGCTTTTTTGAGCGATCCGCACACGCGACCCATCATCGAGGCGCTGAATGCGAATCCTGGTCCGCTCATCGGTTTGTGAATCAACGATCATGAGATTGGACACATGCAAGGGCGCTTCCTTTTCCACGATGCCGCCTTGCTGATTATTGGGATTGGGTCGCGTGTGGCGCTTGACATTGTTGATCCCTTCCACCAGCACGCGTTTTTTCCTGGGCCACACATGCAAAACGCGCCCACGTTGACCCGTATAAACACCGCTTATCACCTCAACTTGATCACCCTTGCGAATCCTCATCTCAACACACTTACCTTTCTTTATATCACTTCGGGCGCCAAAGATACAATGCGCATAAATCGCCTCTCGCGCAACTCGCGGGCGACGGGTCCAAATATGCGCGTCCCTCGAGGTTCGCCTTCCGCGCTGATCAAAACAGCGGCATTGTCATCAAACCGAATATAGGACCCATCTGCCCTTCGCGTCTCTTTCTTTGTACGGACGATCACGGCACGCGCAACCTCACCGCGCTTTACACCACTGTTGGGCTGTGCATCTTTAACTGAAACCACAACAGTATCACCGAGTTTGGCATACTTGCGCTTCGTGCCTCCTAAAATGCGAAAACACATCACCTTGCGGGCACCTGTGTTATCCGCACAATTTAATACTGAATATTCCTGGACCATGTTCTCTCCACCTAATGCGCCTTTTTTATAATTTCTACCAACCGCCAGCGCTTGGTCTTGCTCAAAGGCCGCGTTTCCACAACCATCACCTCATCGCCGGCTCTGGCTTCATTATTCTCATCGTGCGCCGCCAATTTTGAACGTCTTTGCATAACTTTTCCATAAAGGGGGTGTGGCACCTGCCGCCGTACCTCAACGACTATTGTTTTATTAGACTTGTCGCTGACCACCAGCCCTACACGTGTTTTGCGGTGCCTGCGAGTTTCCACCATACACCGATTCTCCTTAAAAATTACGCATTGGGAAGTTCTCGAATGCCTAACTCGTGTTCGCGCAACACGGTTTTAAGCCGAGCGAGATCCTTGCAGGCATCTCGAAATGCAATTGGATTATCGAGCTGGCGCGTAGCCAACTGAATGCGGAGATTCACGAGTTCATCCTCTTGTTCAGCAATTCTTTCCCTTACATCGTTTGCAGTTAGATCTCGAATTTCACTCGGTTTCATTCGTCGTGTCCCCCGCGTTCTACAAAACGGACTTTAATGGGCAATTTCCGACTGGCCAATTTGATTGCGCGTTGCGCGCTTTCGCGTGGCACGCCCTCAATTTCAAACAGGATCCGCCCGGGTTTGATGACTGCCACCCAGTATTCGGGATTGCCCTTACCCTTGCCCATACGGGTCTCTGCTGGCTTAACCGTAAGGGGTTTATCTGGAAAAACGCGAATCCAAACTTTCCCACCGCGCCCCAAAGATTTGTTAATCGCCACGCGGGCCGCTTCAATCTGTCTGTTGGTAATCCATCCCGGTTCAAGAGCCTGCAAACCGTATTCGCCAAAAGAAATATTGGCTCCTCGAGAGGCCATACCTTTGCGACGCCCCCTCTGCTGCTTTCTCCATTTAACCCGTTTTGGCATTAACATAATAGCCGCTCCTGTCCCGACTTACGTTGGCAGATGGATGTCCTGACCCATTTTTTCTCCGTGACAGATCCAGACTTTTACCCCTACAGTACCCGATGTCGTATAAGCCGTAGATCTGGCATAGTCTATATCAGCGCGAAGCGTGTGGAGTGGAACGCGTCCTGCAGGCTCTGATTTTTCAACGCGAGACATTTCCGCTCCACCAAGGCGCCCCCCACAAACGACTTTAATTCCTTCAGCCCCCATGCGCACCGCTGAAGCAACGGCTTTTTTCATTGCACGGCGAAATGAGACGCGCTGCTCGAGTTGTCGGGAGATATTATCGGCGACGAGTTGGGCGTTGAGTTCTGGCCGCTTAATTTCATTGATGTTGATATAAATTTCTTTGCCTGTCAGGTGCTTTAATTCATCCCGCAATTTATCGACCTCTGCGCCTTTGCGTCCAATTACAATACCAGGACGAGCGGTGTGAATCGAAATTGTCACCCGCTTAGGAGCACGCTCAATGTCTATTTGTGCAACGCTTGCCCGCTGCAGACGACTGGTAATATATCGCCTGAGCATAAGGTCTTCCTGAAGCAGACTGGCAAAATCGCGATTGGCAAACCAGCGGGAACGCCAGTCTTTGACAATTCCCAACCTCACTCCGATTGGATGCGTTTTCTGGCCCAAAGTGACTCTCCTATTCCTCGTCTGAAATAATCAGCGTGATGTGGCTATATCGCTTGCGAATCATGCCAGCAGCACCACGTGGCTGAGGACGCAACCGTTTTAACGCAATGCCACCATCGACAAACGCTTCTTTCACAAAGAGCGCGTCTTCGACTGCGGATTCTTCTTCGCGGTTGACCGCATTTGCAACCGCAGATTGCAAGGTGCGCGCTACAATACGTGCGGCTTTTTTAGGTGTAAATTGTAGAATGTGGAAAGCTTCCTCCACATCTTTACCCCGCACGAGATCAACCACCTGTCGCACCTTGCGCGGTGAAATTCTTGAATAGCGCAATACCGCCCGAGCTTCCATTTAAAATTCCCGTCTCAAAATATCACTGTAAAGAAGTGGCGCGTTCAGTAGATCGACCCGCGCGCGCCCCCCGATGCGTACGCGTAGGAGCAAATTCACCGAGCTTGTGTCCAACCATGTTTTCCGTAATATAAACGGGGATAAATTTATTTCCGTTGTGTACAGCGAGCGTATGCCCCACAAACTCTGGCGCAATTGTCGATCGCCGCGCCCACGTCTGAATAACCCGCTTATTACCACCCTTATTCATTTGCTCAATCTTTTTTAAGAGACTCGGCTCAATAAAAGGCCCTTTTTTGATTGACCGTGCCATAAAATAATACTCCTGATTACCTGCGTCTCTGAATGATCATCTGGTCAGATTTATTTTTCTTTTTGCGCGTTTTATATCCTTTTGTGGGTTGTCCCCAGGGCGTCACCGGATGCCTGCCGCCTGTTGCTCGACCTTCTCCACCACCGTGAGGATGATCAATTGGGTTCATAGCAACACCACGCACTTTTGGACGTTTACCCAACCAGCGAGTCCGTCCAGCTTTTCCGACAACGACATTTTCATGCTCCAAATTTCCAACCTGCCCAATGGTCGCATAACACGATACCAGGACCAACCGACGCTCGCCAGAAGGCAGGCGGAGAGTTGCAAGATTGCCTTCTTTTGCCATCACCTGAATTTCAGCACCTGCCGAGCGACCGATCTGTCCGCCTTTTCCTGGCTTGAGTTCAACATTGTGTACATTGCTTCCCAGGGGGATATTTGCCAGAGGAAGCGCATTACCTGGCCTGATCTCTGCATCTGCACCTGAGGAAACCTCATCGCCAACGCGTAAACCAATCGGTGCCAGAATATAGCGTTTTTCACCATCGGCATAATGCAGGAGTGCAATGCGTGCCGATCGATTTGGATCGTACTCAATGCTATGCACAATTGCAGGCACACCAACTTTATCGCGCTTGAAATCAATCCGGCGATACTTGCGCCGATGTCCGCCACCGCGACGACGGGTCGTGATACGCCCCCGATTATTGCGTCCCCCAGATTTTTTATTGGGTTCAACAAGGGATTTTTCAGGCGTATCTTTTGTAATCTCTTCAAAAGAAGAGACTGTTTTAAACCGCAACGAAGGCGTTATTGGGCGAAATTTCTTAACGGGCATGAGTTATCCTTCAAAAAAGTCGATAATATGTCCATCAGCAAGGGTGACAACAGCCTTTTTCCAGTTGGAACGGCGCCCCTGAAACCGTCCAAGCCGCTTGATTTTGCCGTGCATTGTACTCGTGTTGACCTTTACGACTTCGACATCGAACATGGCTTCAACTGCACGCTGAATATCAACTTTGTTTGCACCACTGAGAACTTCAAATACATATTTGTTGTGATTTTCCTGCAAATTGGAAGCCCGTTCAGTAATAACGGGACGCCGAATAATCTGCTTAGAATTCTTCACGAGGCACCCCACAGAGCTTGAATGCGAGACACTGCACTGCGTGTGAGAACCAGAACATCTGCATGGACTACGTCATAAGTTGAAACTTGCGAAACGGGTAATACGGAAAGTCTGGGGATATTCCGACAGGATTTGACGGTATTTTCAGCGGTCCCATCCGTCAATAGCAATATCTTTTGTCCCTGGATTTCAAGCATTTGTGTCATTTGTGCCATTCGCTTTGTTTTGGGCACCTCAAGCTCAAAATCTTCCAGAACAGATATGGATTCGCCGAGTGCCTTTTGCGAAAATGCCGAGCGTATGGCCAGTTTTTTGACTTTTTTGGGCACCCGTTCCCGAAAATATCTCGGTCTGGGGCCATGAGCCACCCCACCACCGATCAATATAGGCGATCCAGCTGTTCCCTTACGGGCACGCCCCGTACCTTTTTGTCGGTACATCTTCCGTTTTGACCGATTGACTTCTGAGCGGGTTTTCGTCGAGGCATTGCCTTGCCGCTGATTGGTCAAATGCGCTTTAACGACATAATAGATCGCGTCAGCCGATGGTTCAATTCCAAAAATTGATTCGGGTAGCTCCATCGATCCAACTTCTTCACCTTCAAGATTGCAAACCCCAACAGATGCCATAATCGCTTACCTCAAATCAGTTGCGTTTCTCAATAACAACCGTAGCCCTTTTACCTCCTGGTACGGCACCTTTTAAGAGGAGTAAATTTTGCTCGGTATCTACACTCAGAACCTTCAAGCCCCGAACTGTTACCCTCTGATCCCCCATATGACCTGCCATACGCATTCCCTTAAACACCCGCGAAGGATTCGAACTTTGACCTATAGAACCAGGCGCGCGATGCCTGTCGGATTGTCCATGGGTTTTGGGGCCACCTCTGAATCCGTGGCGCTTGACACCACCCTGAAATCCACGACCTTTTGATCGAGCCGTAACATCGACAACCTCGCCTGCCTCAAACATGCTGACATTGAGAGTCTCGCCTATAGCATATTCGGAGACATCATCAACTCGAAATTCCACAAGGCCTCGATGGGGGTTAACCCCTGCCTTCTTGAAAATCCCCTGATCCGCGCGGTTTAACCGATTGGGCCGAATCTCATCGTACCCAACCCTCAATGCCATATACCCATCCGAATCCCAATTTTTGATCTGCACTATGGGACACGGTACAACTTCGAGAACCGTGACAGGCGTCAACATTTCTGCGTCGTCAAATGCCTGTGTCATACCGATTTTTTTTCCAATCAATCCCAGCATGACTACACCTTGATTTCAATATCTATACCCGCAGGTAGGTCCAGCTTCATCAGAGCATCTACCGTTTGGGGCGTTGAGTTGTGAATGTCAATCAGCCTTTTGTGTACGCGCATCTCAAACTGCTCACGCGATTTTTTATCGACATGTGGAGATCGCAATACCGTATAGAGCGAGCGCCTCGTCGGCAGAGGAATGGGGCCTGAAATAAGCGCCCCAGTCCGTTTTGCGGTCCGAACGATTTCTTCAGCAGATCGATCCAATGCGTTGTGGTTATATGCTTTTAGTCTAATTCTAATTTTTTGTGCAGGCACGAGGCATCCCCTTGCAGTTCTTATTCAACAATTTCAGTAATCACACCCGAGCCAATGGTTCGACCACCTTCCCGCACGGCAAATCGCAGTTCGGTCTCCATAGCGATTGGCGTAAGCAGTTCCACAGACATGGTCACATTATCGCCGGGCATGACCATTTCTATGCCCTCGGGCAACTCGACTTTGCCAGTCACATCCGTTGTGCGAAAATAGAACTGAGGTTGATAGCCGGTAAAGAAGGGTTTGCTGCGACCACCTTCTTTATCTGTCAGCACATAAACTTCGCCTTTAAACTTTTTGTGGGGGGTCACTGAACCTGGCTTGGCAACCACCATGCCGCGTTCAATTTCATCTTTGTCAACACCGCGAAGCAACAAACCGACATTGTCACCAGCCCTGCCCTCATCCAGCAGTTTGCGGAACATTTCCACGCCCGTAACCGTTGTATTGCGACTCTCGCGAATGCCCACAATCTCAACTTCCTCACCGACATTGACCACGCCGCGTTCTATGCGTCCAGTACCTACTGTACCGCGCCCCGTGATCGTAAATACGTCCTCAACCGGCATCAAAAAATCTTTGTCAATCTCGCGCACAGGCTCCGGAATATTTTCATCTACGGCTTCCATTAACTCCCAGATACAGGCACAATCTTCGGAATCGGGATCATCAGACTCCAAAGCTTTGAGAGCAGATCCCTGGATCACTGGCACATCATCGCCGGGAAAATCGTATTGATCCAGCAACTCGCGGACTTCCAGATCAACGAGCTCGAGCAATTCTTCATCATCGACCATATCGACCTTATTCATAAAAACCACGATAGAAGGCACATTGACCTGGCGTGAAAGCAGAATATGCTCGCGGGTCTGAATCATGGGACCATCTGCAGCGCTAACGACCAGAATTGCGCCATCCATCTGCGCGGCACCCGTGATCATATTTTTTACATAGTCAGCATGTCCGGGACAATCTACGTGGGCATAGTGCCGATTTTCCGTCTGGTATTCCACATGAGCCGTATTAATGGTGATTCCACGCTCTTTTTCTTCGGGTGCTTTGTCAATGTCATCAAAGGGCATAAAATCGGCAAGCCCCTTAGCTGCCAGCGTCTTGGTAATAGCGGCAGTCAGCGTGGTTTTCCCGTGATCAACATGCCCGATTGTACCGATGTTGACATGGGGTTTGTCCCGTTCAAATTTTTCCTTCGCCATGTTTTCCTCCTGAAAAGATCGAACGAAAATAAAAAAACGCGTTCGCTTAAGTTGCAAATACATTGACTGAAGAGAGAATGTCTTCAGCGATGCTCTGCGGCATTTCCTCAAATTTAGAAAATTCCATTGAATAAATCGCGCGGCCCTGTGTGATAGACCGCAACTTTGTTGCATAACCAAACATTTCACTCAGCGGCACAGTGGCCGAGATGACCTGTGCATCGGGGCGGTTGACAATGCCAACAATATGCCCTCGACGCGCATTCAAGTCACCCATAACATCGCCCATATAGTCTTCGGGCACAACGACTTCCACATCAAAAACAGGCTCCATAAGATAAGTTTTAGCCTTTTTGGCAGCCTCTTGAAAAGCTATTGAACCAGCAATCTTGAAGGCTATTTCAGAAGAATCGACATCGTGATAGGACCCGTCAAATAGCTCGACTTTAACATCATCTATTGGATACCCCGCCAGGACGCCACCCGTCATTGCCTCCTGAATTCCAGCCCGCACAGCAGGGATATATTCAGACGGAATTGCACCACCTGTAATTTTGTTCTCAAAAACAAGTCCTGTACCGGGCGCACTGGGTTCCAGGTTAATAACCACATGACCGTATTGACCCCGACCTCCACTTTGGCGGACAAAGCGCCCGTGAATATTTTGAACAGCGTTGCGGATGGCTTCTTTGTAAGTGACCTGTGGTTTCCCAACATTGGCCTCAACCCTGAATTCGCGTTTGAGGCGATCCACAATAATCTCCAGGTGCAACTCACCCATCCCTGAAATAATGGTCTGCCCAGTGTCTGGATCAATAGCTACGTGAAAAGTCGGATCTTCTTCAGTCAACTTGTTCAGCGCGACACCGAGTTGATCCTGATCAGCTTTGGTTCTCGGTTCAATTGCCACAGAAATCACGGGCTTGGCAAAATCCATTGATTCCAATATCACAGGCTCTTTTTCATCGCAAAGCGTCTCTCCTGTTGCTGTGTCTTTCAGCCCAACAACAGCAGCAATATCACCTGCGGACACCGCATTGATCTCTTCCCGCTTATTCGCGTGCATTTGCAACACACGACCGATGCGCTCGCGTTTGCCCTTGTTGGCGTTGAGAACATAAGAGCCTGTATTTAACTGACCTGAATATACGCGGAAATAAGTCAACCTCCCGACATAAGGATCTGTCATAACCTTAAACGCCAAAGCAGCAAAAGGCACTTCGTCGGAAACTGGACGAGAAACGCCAATGTCGAAATTTTTGAGATCGTGTCCCACAATTTCAGGCACATCGCGGGGCGAAGGCAAATATGCGACAATGGCGTCTAACAACCGCTGCACGCCTTTGTTCTTAAATGCCGACCCACAAAGTACTGGCACAGCAGCGCTGTTGATTACAGCCTGGCGCAAAGCAGATCTAATCTCATCTTCGCTGATATCTTCGCCTTCGAGAAATTTTTCCATCAAGGTGTCATCAAAATCGGAGACAGCTTCCAACAATTGCTCACGGCCTTCATAGGCGCGTTCTTCCAGATCCTTTGGAATACTATCTTCCGTAAACATGGTGCCTAAAGAATCGTCTTCGTAGGTTACGAGTTTCATCTTGATCAAGTCAATCAACCCCGTAAACATCTCACCGGACCCAACAGGCAACTGAACGGGAACAAAATTGGACGCCAACCTTTCACGCATCATCTCTACTACGCGGTCGAAATCGGCACCCGTGCGATCCATTTTGTTGACAAATGCAATCCGGGGCACTGAATATTTGTCCGCCTGACGCCAGACAGTTTCAGTTTGGGGTTCAACACCACCAACTGCACAAAATAGCCCTACAGCACCATCTAAAACGCGCAACGACCGCTCGACTTCAGCGGTAAAATCCACGTGTCCTGGCGTATCGATAATATTGATGCGATAGTCATCCCAAAAACACGTTGTAGCTGCCGACGTAATGGTAATGCCACGCTCGCGCTCTTGCGCCATCCAGTCCATCGTGGCTGCACCATCGTGCACCTCACCCATCCTGCGCAAAATACCCGTATAATAGAGAATGCGCTCGGTTGTCGTGGTTTTACCTGCGTCGATATGCGCCATAATCCCGATATTTCGGGTGCGCTCTAAGTCGTATTTTCTCGCCATCTTAGTCACTTACCAGCGATAATGCGCAAATGCGCGGTTAGCTTCTGCCATGCGATGCGTTTCTTCTCGTCGCTGCATTGCACGCCCTTGCCCATTTGATGCATCCATAAATTCACCGGCCAAACGCTGAGCCATCGTCTTTTCGCCTCGTTCTCTGGCAAATAAAATCAACCAGCGAATAGACAGCGCAAGACGTTCATCGGGACGGACTTCTTCGGGCACCTGGTAAGTCGCACCACCGACGCGGCGCGATCTCACCTTGACAACCGGTTTGACATTGTCAAGTGCTTTTTCAAAAATTTCTAAGCCGGAATTCCCACTGCGCTCTTCAACCAGATCAAGTGCCTCGTAAAAAATTCGTTCCCCCACACTCTTCTTGCCTTTGCGAAACAAGCAGTTGACAAAACGCGTCACCAACAGGCTGCTGTATTTGGGATCTGGGGCCAAGTGTCGTTTTTCCGCTCGCCGCTTTCGCATATTGGTAATCTACCTTCTTTTTAAAATAAAGGGGATACGCCACCAAGGTGGTATCCCCCATGTTTTATCGAATAATAAGCGCTTGAGATTAACCCGCTTTCTTAGTGCCGTATTTGGAACGACCCTGCTTGCGGTCTTCCACGCCAGTCGTGTCGAGTACGCCCCGAAGAATGTGATACCGAACCGAAGGCAGATCCTTGACGCGACCGCCCCGGATGAGTACCACAGAGTGCTCCATGAGATTGTGCCCTTCACCCGGAATATAAGCTGTTACTTCAAGGCCGTTGGTCAACCTGACACGCGCGACTTTGCGCAGAGCTGAATTGGGCTTTTTGGGTGTTGTAGTATAAACACGTGTACAAACACCGCGTTTTTGAGGACAGGCTCTCAGAGCAGGTGCAGAAGAACGCTTGCGCTTGGCTTTTCGCCCCTTCCGAACCAGTTGATTAATTGTGGGCAAACTCAACCTCCTTAATTATGGGAGACTTGTAATATACCAGGTGTATTAATAGCTGTCAAGCATTAATTGGAGGTAACCCAATGCTTTCCGTGTTCTCTTCTGCGAGGGCTTCAAAAACCTGCGATTCTTCCACCACATCTGTATCCAAATCGCGGTATTTCAAAGCACCTGTACCGGCGGGAATGAGGTGTCCGATAATCACATTTTCCTTTAATCCCAACAGCGTGTCAACCTTGCCCTGTACTGCTGCTTCGGTAAGTACCCGGGTAGTTTCCTGGAAAGAAGCTGCAGAAATGAAACTCTCGGTCAAAAGAGAGGCCCGGGTAATCCCCAACAAGACGGGATTAAATGTTGCGGGATCGCCCCCTTCGGCAATAACCTTCTCATTTTCATCGAGGAAGCGGAATCGGTCAACGAGTTCATCTTCGAGAAAATTGGTATCTCCAGGATCTGTTACCTGCACTTTCTGCAACATCTGTCGGACGATGGTTTCAATATGCTTATCATTGATTTTCACACCCTGGAGCCGATAAACCTGCTGAATTTCATCGACGAGATACTCCTGAACTTTTCGATCTCCCAAAATAGCCAGAATATCGTGTGGATTTACCGAACCTTCTGACAGGCGATCACCCGCAGTTACGCGATCACCTTCTTGTACGCGCAGATGTCGTCCGTAGGGAATGGTGTATTTTTTTTCTTCGCCCTCATCAGCCGTAACCAGGACAACTCGAGAGCCTCTCACCATGCGACCAAAGCGCACCGAGCCGTTGATTTCGGTAACCACTGAAGCCTCTTTGGGGCGACGCGCCTCAAAAAGCTCAGCTACACGCGGCAAACCACCTGTAATATCTCGTGTTTTGCTGCGTTCACGCGAAATTTTAGCCAGCGTATCGCCATCTGCTACCTGGTCGCCATCGTGCACCACCAGTCGCGCTCCCAGGGGAATGATATAATGACCCAACTCTTCGCCATCTTCGCCAACAACCTTAATGTGCGGAGATAAGGTGCGGTCTCGGTGCTCAATCACGACCAGTCCGGCAATGCTGGTGGTTTCATCGATCTCTTCGCGATATGTCACCCCTTCTACGAGGTCCCCAAACTGAACCCTACCGGCTTTGGGCGATACGATCACATTGTTATAAGGATCCCATTCGTAGAGTGCCTGATCCTCTGCCACATCTTGTCCTTCCGCCACTCGCAACACAGCTCCATGCGGCACATGGTAGTGCCCGCCCCTTACACGGCCCTGATCATCTTGCACTTCGATCTCTCCATTCCGACCAACCACAACCCACGAATCTGCATCGCGCTGCACAAATTCGAGATGCTTGAAGATGACTTTTCCCGCACGCTTTGCACCAATTTCGGCCTGCTCGGCAATGCGACTGGAAGTACCCCCAATATGAAAGGTGCGCAATGTCAATTGTGTCCCGGGTTCGCCCACGCTCTGCGCAGCGATAACACCCACGGCCTCTCCAATATCAACGGGTAGCCCGGTGGCGGGGTTGCGACCATAACAGGCCATACAGACCCCGCGTCGAGTTTCACACGTCAATACGGACCGCACAAAGACGCGCTCAATACCTGCATCGGCAATTTTGTCGGCCAATTCTTCATTTAACAAAACGCCTGCGTCAACAATGCGGTCACCCGTAATGGGGTCTTCGACATCTTCCAGCACCGTGCGTCCTACAATGCGGTCAGACAGCGATTCAACAACTTCTTCGCCTTCCTTCAGGGCTTCCATTTCAATGCCCAATATCGTTCCGCAATCAGATTCAGAAATAACCACATCTTGCGATACATCCACCATGCGACGCGTCAAGTAGCCCGCTTCAGCGGTCTTCAAGGCTGTATCGGCCAGCCCTTTGCGACTGCCATGCGTCGAAATAAAATACTCGAGTACGGTCAGACCTTCTTTGAGTGACGAAATAATAGGTGTTTCAATAATTTCGCCAATCGCTCCCGTCAATTTCTTTTGCGGTTTATTCATCAGCCCTCGCATACCACCGAGTTGCTTGATCTGGTCGTCGTTGCCTCGCGCGCCCGAATCCTTCATAATCCAGATCGAATTGAAGCCATCTTCAGCTTTTTCAAATGCACCGATCATGGCCTGAGCAATGTGATTGGTCGTATGCTGCCACACATCAATCACTTTGTTGTAGCGTTCGCCCTCAGTAATAGCTCCGATCGCGTGTTGTTCGATAATTTTTTCGACTTCGTCCATAGCATCGGTAATCAACTCTTCCTTTTCGGGAGGCACGACCACATCGCTCACCGCAATCGAAATACCCGACTGCGTCGCATAATCGTATCCCAACTGCTTCAATCCGTCGAGAAAATCCGTCGTAATGCGATTGCCATACCGACTGTGGACTTCAGAAGAAACTTTGCGGATGCCTTTGTCATCGATCAATTCATTGATAAAGGGCATGGTTTCGGGCATAATTTCATTAAAAATGACGCGCCCAACCGTGGTTGTCAAAAGCTCACCATCTATGCGAACGCGCACGGCTTCATGCAGGTCAATGCGTTCAAAATCATACGCCATACGAGCTTCATTGGTACTGCTAAAGGTTTTGAGATTCTCTTCCTTGCCGTGAACAATTTTTGTCAGATAATAAAGGCCCAAAGCTATTTCCTGAGGTTTATCGACCACAACAGGCGATCCATCGGCTGGCTTGAGCAAATTGTTTGACGACAGCATCAATACCCGCGCTTCAATCTGGGCCTCGAAAGAAAGCGGCAGGTGCACGGCCATCTGGTCGCCGTCGAAATCGGCATTAAATGCCGCACAGACCAGCGGATGAATGCGAATGGCTTTGCCTTCTACGAGCACGGGTAAAAACGCCTGAATACCCAGGCGGTGCAATGTTGGGGCGCGATTGAGCAAAACGCAGTGATCCTGGATAATTTCTTCGAGGATATCCCATACTTCAACGCGCTCGCGTTCAACTAATTTCTTCGCACTTTTAACGGTTTGAACGAGGCCCTTTTCTTCAAGCCGTCGAATGATAAATGGCTTGAATAATTCCAGAGCCATATGTTTGGGTAGCCCGCACTGATAAAGCCTCAAATGAGGATCGACCACAATCACAGAACGACCCGAGTAATCGACGCGTTTACCCAAAAGATTCTGGCGGAATCGGCCCTGTTTACCCTTGAGTAGATCGGAAAGCGACTTGAGGGATCGATTGCCATCACCGCGAACAGCGCGAGATCGACGGCCATTGTCAAACAGAGCATCTACAGCCTCTTGAAGCATGCGTTTTTCATTGCGTAAAATGACTTCGGGTGCTTTGATCTCAATCAGTTTTTTTAGCCGATTATTTCTATTGATCACGCGGCGATACAAATCATTGAGATCCGAAGTTGCAAACCGTCCCCCCTCTAAGGGAACAAGAGGACGCAAGTCGGGCGGAATGACGGGAATCACATCGAGAATCATCCAATCGGGCTGATTATCCGATTGACGGAACGCCTCGACGACCTTGAGGCGTTTGAGTGCCTCCTGTTTGCGTTGCACCGAAGTTTCGAAACGAGCTTGCGTTCGCAGTTCAGCAGACAAATCCTCAATATCGATCGCAGACAGCAGTTTTTTGATCGCGCCAGCCCCCATATCGACCTCAAATGAATACCCTTCATCTTCGAGATCAATCACCTCATCTTCAGTGAGCAAATCCTTGGATTTGAGATCGGGCGCATCGCCGGGATCGAGCACCACATACGATTCGTAGTAAATGATCCGCTCGAGATTGCGAACGGAAAGATTGAGCAAATATCCCATGCGGGATGGGAGAGACTTAAAAAACCAGATATGAGTCACCGGAACCGCCAATTCGATGTGTCCCAGCCGCTCCCGTCTGACCTTTGATTGGGTCACTTCTACCCCACACCGATCACACACCACACCCCGATATCGGATGCGCTTGTATTTACCGCAATGGCACTCCCAGTCTTTGACAGGCCCAAAAATGCATTCGCAAAATAATCCGTCGCGCTCGGGCTTAAAAGACCGGTAATTGATCGTTTCGGGTTTGGTAACCTCGCCGCGCGACCATCCTCGGATGGTATCCGGCGAAGCCAGTTGAATGCGAATAGAATTAAAATCTAAGGGTTGATTGGCAAAATTGGTATCGGCCACGAGAGAACCCCCTTTTCAAATCTTATGTCGTCAGTCAATCTGCGCGTTTTCAAGTACCACATCCAAACACAGGCTTTGCAATTCTTTGACCAGAACATTAAATGATTCCGGCACGCCGGGTTCGGGTGGATTTTCTCCCTTTACAATGGTCTCGTAAATTTTGGATCTGCCTGCCACATCGTCGGATTTGACAGTGAGCATTTCCTGTAACATGTGTGCAGCACCATAAGCTTCGAGCGCCCAAACTTCCATTTCTCCAAAGCGCTGTCCTCCAAACTGGGCTTTGCCTCCCAAAGGCTGCTGCGTGACCAGTGAATAGGGACCAATTGAACGCGCGTGAATCTTATCGCTGACCAGATGCGACAGTTTCAACATATAAATGATGCCGACCATCACTTCTTTATCAAACGGTTCCCCTGTCTGTCCATCGTAAAGGAGCGTTTTTCCATTTTCGGGCAAACCAGCTTTTTGCAACATATCCTGGACATCGTCCATACTCGCGCCATCAAACACAGGGGTTGCAAAATGAAGATCCAGTTTGTGGGCTGCCCAACCCAAATGGGTTTCGAGGATTTGGCCGAGATTCATGCGAGATGGTACACCGAGCGGATTCAAAACCAGATCAATGGGCGTACCATCGGGCAAATAGGGCATATCTTCTTCGGGCACAATAATCGAAATTACACCCTTATTGCCGTGCCTACCGGCCATTTTATCCCCTACCATCAACTTTCTTTTGCGAGCGACATACACCTTCACCAGTTGCACGATGCCCGGCGGAAGTTCATCTCCGCGCGCGATTTTTTCAAGCTCCCGCTCGAGCTCTTCTTCCGCCTGCTGCATCAAGTGGTCGGCCAGTTCAACTAATCGATCCACCTTTTGACTTGTCGCTGGGCTATCACACCAATCTCCATCGGGTATCACTGTGTCCAGGTCAAATTTTTCCAGCGATCTTTCATTCAACGCCGTGCCAGCCTTTACAACGACCGTACCCTCTTCATCGCGCAGGGTATTGACTCTGCGGTTTTTGAGAAGAGCTAAAACCTGCTGATCGCGGCTTCGTTTTAATGACTCAACCTTGTCGGCAATGCGTTTTTGGGCAATCCTGGTCTTTTCTTTATCTTCATTTCGCGTCTTTTCATCGCGCTCTTTGCGAGAAAAAACTTTGCGATCCATGACCACGCCATCCATTCCCGGAGGAGCTTTGAGCGATGCATCGCGCACATCGCCGGCCTTTTCGCCAAAAATCGCGCGCAACAAACGCTCTTCGGGCGATAATTCAGTTTCACCCTTCGGGGTCACCTTCCCAACGAGAATATCCCCCTGATTGACCTCTGCCCCCACGCGAATGATGCCGTGCTCATCCAGATTGCGAACAGCCTGCTCACTCACGTTGGGAATTTCACGCGTGATTTCTTCTGTACCGCGTTTGGTATCGCGCACCTGAAGCTCAAATTCTTCAATGCTAATCGAAGTAAAAATATCCTTTTTAATGAGCCGCTCAGAAACAATAATGGCATCTTCGAAGTTATACCCATGCCACGACATAAACGCCACAAGCACATTGGCACCCAGCGCGAGGTCCCCTCTATCTGTGGCACAACCATCAGCCAATAACTGACCTTTTTCAACTTTATCACCAACCTGTACGGCTGGACGCTGGTTGATACAAAAATCTTGATTGGATCGCTTGAATTTGGTCAGATCGTAAATATCTTCATCAGACAGCGAAATGGTTTCAATGCTGCGTCCCTTTCTGCGCTTAACGACAATTTTGTCGGCACTGACATACGTCACAACACCGGCGTTTTTCGCAATGATCACAGCTTTTGAATCAACGGCAACTTTGCGCTCGAGACCCGTTCCAACGCGCGGGGCATCCGTGATTAAAAGAGGCACACCTTGCCGCTGCATATTGGAACCCATTAACGCGCGGTTGGCCTCATCGTGCTCGAGAAAAGGAATGAGTCCGGCAGCGGCACTTACAAGCTGGAAGGGCGAAACATCCATATAGTCAATCGCATCGGGATCGACCACGGGAAAATCGCCTCGCCGCCTCGCTTGCACGACATTATTTTCAAATTCACCCTTGTCATCAAGCGCCAGATTGGCCTGTGCAATGGTATGGCGATCTTCTTCATCGGCGGGCAAATATGCAATATCCTGTGAAACTTTGCCACTTTTGACCTTTCGATAGGGCGTCTCGAGAAACCCAAAGGGATTGACTTTGGCATAAGTTGCCACAGACACAATCAGGCCGATATTTGGGCCTTCGGGCGTTTCGATGGGACAAATGCGGCCATAGTGTGTGTGATGCACATCGCGCACCTCAAATCCCGCCCGGTCGCGCGTTAATCCCCCCGGTCCTAATGCCGACAAACGGCGTTTGTGGGTCAATTCGTCAAGCGGATTGATTTGCTGCAAAAACTGCGACAATTGGCTACTGCCAAAAAAGGCCTGAACCACAGTAGATACAGTCCGTGCGTTGACCAGATCATGGGGAGTAAGTTGCTCGGAATCGCGCAAACTCATGCGCTCCCTAATCGTGCGCGCCATGCGTGCCAAACCAATACTAAATTGCTTGGAAAGCAACTCGCCAACGGAGCGCACCCGCCGGTTGCCCAAATGATCGATATCATCGGTAAATCCCTCCCCCATAGCCAGGATAAGTAGATAGCCAATGACTTTAATAAAGTCATCAATACACAGCATGGTGAAGTCAAGTGGAATATTATCGACCATATCCAGACGCTGGTTAATACGATAGCGCCCGACAGTTCCCAGATTATAACGCCTGGGACTGAAAAAATTTCGCTCGAGCAATCCGCGCGCAGTTTCAATATTGGGTGGATCGCCAGGGCGTAGCAGGCTATAGATCCGCGAGAGTGCTTCTTCCTCATTGTCGCACGGATCTTTGTCCAGCGTATTGGTAATAATCCCGCCATCGTTTTCGGGATCGATATCCATCGCGGTAATTTTACCGATCTGATTTTCCCGAAGCGCTGCGATATGCTCTTCTGTCAACGTGGTATATGCTTCGACAATTACCTCTCCCGTCTTTTTGTTTACCACATCTTCGGTAACAATGTGATCGACGAGTTCTTCAGAAACTTTGACGGTGGTATCACCGTGAAAAATGCCCAAAATTTCCTCGGACTTGTCAAATCCCAACGCCCTCAACAAAGTCGTGACCGGCAATTTGCGCTTGCGGTCAATATGAACGTACATAATATCGTTGATATCGAGACTAAATTCGAGCCATGCACCGTTATCGGGAATGATTCTGGCGGAAAATAAACGCTTGCCATTTGGATGAATAGCATCGTCAAAAAATACGCCAGGAGACCTGTGTAATTGGCTCACGATCACGCGTTCTGAACCGTTGATGACAAATGTACCTTCATCGGTCATCAACGGCAATTCGCCTAAGAACACCGTCTGCTCAACGATGTCTTTAACGCGAAATTCGCCATTTCCCTGCTTTTCTCGAGAAATCAGACGAAGCGTTGAACGCAGAGGCACGGCATAAGTCGTACCGCGTTCGAGACATTCTTGCACATCGTATTTGGGAGTTCCAACGGAATAATCGACAAACTCTAAAGAATAGAGATTGTGGGCGTCTGTGATCGGGAAGATACCGTGGAAGACCGCCTGGAGACCCTGTTTCTCGCGTGCTCCAGGCGGCATATCCTTCTGTAAAAACCAGTCATAAGAATCGAGCTGGATGTCCAGCAGATTCGGCATTTCGATTGCAGACGTGAGAGTTCCGTACGATTTCCGATCAATAAATCCTCTATCTGCCAAGGGCTCACGCTCCTGTGCTGGAAGGCTAACGGTCAGTTACGGATTTGTATTGCTGCACAAACTTACAATAACCCTACTTGAGTTCCACCACCGCACCAGCTTCTTCCAGTTCTGCCTTGATCTGTTCGGCTTCTTCTTTTTCTATGCCTTCTTTAACGGTATTGGGAGCCCCATCAACCAGAGCTTTGGCTTCTCTAAGCCCCAACGAAGTAATACCGCGAACAACCTTGATCACCTGGATTTTTTTATCTCCAGAAGACGACAAAATCACATCGAATTCCGTCTGCTCTTCAACAGCGGGAGCATCATCACCACCACCGCCGCCGGGTGCTGCAACAACAGCTGCCTGTGCAGTCACACCAAACTTTTCCTCAAGTGCTTTGACCAATTCAGCCAACTCGAGTACTGAGAGTTTTTCAATTTCGCTAATGATAGATTCAACAGCCATGAATATGCCTCCGTCCAACAATGAATTGAGTGTGTGATAAGCGGCCTATTCGCCGCCTTCTTCCTGTCTTTTTTCTGCAACAGCTTGAAGTGTACCAACGAGTTTTTGCAAAATGCCATTCAGCGTAAGGGCAAGGCCGCTTATCGGGCTTTGTACTGCAGATACCATCTGGCCCAGCAGAACATCGCGCGAAGGTATTTCGGCCAGTCGCTCAATCTGGTCTGCGACAAAGACCTCGCCGTCAATATACCCGGCTTTAATCGCGGGCTTGCCATCGGTCTCTTCAGCAAATTTGGTCAATACGCGAGCCGGTGCTACGGGATCTTCATCGGCGCAAACAAGCCCCGTGGGACCGCGGAACACATCGTCGAGCCCTTCAACTCCTGCTTGTTTAACCGCCAGTTTAGCCAATCGATTTTTTATTACGAGATAAGAAACAGACTCCTCGCGGAGTTGCTTGCGCAACAGGGTAAATGAAGGAACGTCTAACCCCGTAAAATCAGTTAAATACAACCCCTTGGCTCGTTTTAAGATATCTGTCAACTCTGCGACAGTAGCCTCTTTTTCAGCAGTTGGCATTTCTGTACCTTCCTTGTTCAATTGGCCGCCAGTGCCGTGCGGTCCAGGCGTATTCCCGGTCCCATTGTAGTAGATAATGTGACCGAACGCATGTATTGTCCTTTTGTAGCAGATGGACGCGCTCTGACAATTGCATCGATCAACGCCTGGGCATTCTCCCGAAGACGCTGTGCATCAAAAGACGCTTTGCCCACAGGCGTATGCACATTGGCCGTTCTATCGACTCGATATTCTACACGCCCTGCTTTGGCTTCCTGCACAGCACGAGCCGCATCGGGCGTCACCGTGCCACTCTTGGGATTGGGCATCAGACCTCGAGGGCCAAGAATGCGTCCCAATCGCCCGACCTGTCCCATCATGTCGGGCGTGGCAATAGCCACATCGAAATCTGTCCAGCCACCATTGATCTTCTCCACCAGGTCTTCGGCACCTACAAAATCTGCACCCGCCGCTTCGGCGGCAGCAGCAGGCTCGCCCCTGGCAAAAACTGCAACGCGCACGGATTTACCAAGCCCGTGTGGCAAGGCGACTGTACCGCGAACGAGTTGGTCGGATTGCCGCGGATCAACACCCAGCCGAAACGTGAGCTCAACTGTTTCGTCAAATTTCCGAGTGGGCATTTTTTTTAATATATCAACTGCTTCTGCCAGATTGTAATGCGTTTGGCGGTCAAAAAGCGCGGCCGCTTGTTTATAGCGTTTGGATTGCCCTCGTGCCATACATACCTCCGATCAATTATTGACGGTCAGGCCCATACTGCGAGCCGTTCCCGCAATCATGCGCTTGGCAGCCTCGATGCTACCCGCGTTGAGGTCTTGAACTTTCATTTCTGCAATTTCCTGGAGTTGAGCATCGGTTACGGACCCCACTTTATCGCGATTGGATTCCGGCGACCCTTTGGCAATCCCCGCTGCCCTCTTGAGCAACACGGCTGCAGGCGGACTCTTCAACTCAAAAGAAAAGCTCCTATCGGCATAAACAGTAATAATTGCGGGAATTATCAAACCCTGTTTATCTTGAGTTTGTGCATTAAAAGCTTTGCAAAACTCCATAATATTGACACCGTGCTGCCCCAAAGCTGGACCAACCGGTGGTGTGGGCGTCGCCTGTCCAGCGGGAATTTGTAACTTGATCGTCGTGAGAATTTTTCTGGCCATTGGTGCCTTTCGTTATCGCGATTCGACTGCTTCTTCAACCTGTAAAACATCTAATTCCACGGGTGTGTTGCGCCCAAAGATGCTAACCATCACTTTGATCTTGCTCTTTTCTGGATTGATGTCGTCAACCAGACCAATAAAATCGCTGAAAGGACCATCAATCACCTTGACCCGGTCGCCCACTTGATAGGGCACATCAGAGGTTTCCTCAACTGGACGACGCTCAATTTGCCCCAAAATGCGATTCACTTCTTCTTCGCGCAGAGGTTGTGGTCTTCGACCAGGGCCGACAAAGCTCGTCACACCCGGCACACTGGTAACAAAATACAGGGACTCTTTATCCATATCCAGTTCAACCAAAAGATAACTGGGTAAAAATTTCTTGAGGGAAGTCGTTTTCCGTCCATCCTTCATCTCGACGACTTCCTCTGTTGGCACGATCACCCGACCAATTTTGTCGCCAACATCGATGTTTTCTTTGGCGGCCTCAATATAGTTCTTGACCTTGTTCTCGTGCCCAGAATAGGTGTGGACAACGTACCATTTCATCGGCCAAAGACTCCCTAACAAAAAATCCCTTAAATCAGGATAAACTCCATAATACTCGCCAAGAAAGTATCCACAATATAAATGAATCCGGCCAGTGCAAGTGACAATATAAGTACAATTGTAGTCGATGACTTGAGTTCGTCACGAGTAGGCCAGGTGACTTTTCCCATCTCAACGCGCACTTCGCCGAGAAATTGACTGATTTTGCCAAACATAAGAAAATAAAAAAATGGCAGGCCAGGCAGGACTTGAACCCGCAACCGTCGGTTTTGGAGACCGATGCTCTACCAGTTGAGCTACTGACCTACCCAAAAACAATGGAGCCCACGACCGGACTTGAACCGGTGACCTCTTCCTTACCAAGGAAGTGCTCTACCGTCTGAGCTACATGGGCGTTGGGAAATCCCCACTTGAGGTTCTGGAGCGGGAAACGGGACTCGAACCCGCGACCCTCAGCTTGGAAGGCTGACGCTCTGGCCAACTGAGCTATTCCCGCTCGGCTATGTATAAAAAACAACCCTTTTCTACAAAAGGGATCGGTATTGCCAAAAAATAAGTTTCCGAGAATTGACAAGATATGAAAAAGACAGTCTCAGGTCAAGAGAATTTTGTATAAACTCAAACCTGTGATAGATCCAAAAAATGGGAAATCAGTGTTTTGTGATGCGGGCCTGGCTCGCCTGCTGTGTCTTGGGGAGGAAATATTGGAATTTTTGGTGGGGGGTGGCGGATTCGAACCACCGAAGGCATAAGCCAGCAGATTTACAGTCTGCCCCAGTTGGCCGCTTTGGTAACCCCCCAGTCTATATAGCCTGAAAAAAATACCAGAAGACATTTTGATAGTCAAGACCAAAATCGCTCAACGCCAATTGCAGATTGACAAATCGGCCTACCTTTGCTATTTTCCGAGTTCAATTTTCCGCATTTAACCTTCTATCAGATGCCTGGCGTGAAAGGAGTAAAATGACCGACCCTATTCAAAACTATGCGCGTATTGGTATTGTTCACTTTATGGCCTATAAAGCTTGCATTGGCGGCGAAGGTCCCATTTTGGAAACCCTGGAAAAAATCGCCCTTGATCCCTACTTCCAGGTCGTTGAAGTCACCCACATGAAAGATCCTCAAGTGCGAGCACAAGCACGCGACCTGCTCACCGCTGCCCACATGGATGTGGCTTTTGGTGCGCAACCCATTCTGCTGGGCAACCAACTCAACATCAATGCCCCTGATATCGCCCACCGTCAAAGTGCTGTTGACGCTGTCAAAGCGGGAATTGACCAAGCCGAAGAACTCGGTGCTCCTGGCTGTGCCCTGCTTTCAGGTGCAGACCCGGGGCCCAAAGGCCGCGAAGAAGGACTCGACCTGCTGATAGATTCTTTGAGCCAACTCTGCGACTATGCCGGCGAAAAGAATATGGATATTGTACTTGAGACCTTTGATCGCGTACCTTACGGCAAAAATTGTATTGTGGGCCCTAACGCCCTTGCAGTTGAAGTCTCAAACCGCCTCAGACGCCAGTATCCCCATTTTGGCCTGATGCTCGATTTGAGCCATTTCCCACTTCAGGGTGAAAGCACGGTTTACGCCATCAACATCGCCCGGGATCACATCGTCCACATGCACGTTGGCAATTGCGTAATGTCCAACCCCAACCACCCGGCCTATGGCGATAACCATCCCCGCTTTGGCTGCGAAGATGGCGAAAACGATGTACCCGAAGTTGTGGAATTTCTCCGCGAACTGCTCAACATCGGTTATCTCGACCCCGATAAGCGCCCCATCTTGAGCTTTGAGGTCGGCCCAATGGAAGGAGAATCCTCGGAAATCATTATCGCCAATGCCAAACGCGTACTCGACGAGGCGTGGGCGCAAGTCTAAACGCATACAAACTACAATAGCCGGTCTTTCCCAAAAGGGAAGGTCCGGCTATTTTTTTAATCGCGAAATACTCAATTCCAATATTCACTTTGTGCAGGTGGTCCAGACTTTAATGCCCTGCGGATCAACAGACCCAAAACCCGGGTGAACACCGCCAACAAAAAAAAATTAAACATCGAAGCAAGTATCAAACCCACCCAGGACAAGTGTCCCAATATCAAACTGCCGAGCAGAGATATCCCAAATAGACCAAAACACGCCTGAATGTAATCGGCCCGAACAATCTGACGCAAATCTCGCCAAACAGGTCCCGGTTCAAATGCCATCCACACGCGCCCCTCGGCGGCAAATCGCGTAAATACAATGGGAAAAAAAACATAAAAAAAGATAACCAGGAGTGTGAACAACAACGACAGGGACCCGGCCTCTTCTACAGAACGCGGTATCAAACCCAATACCGAAATCAGCATTGAAAAACCCGCAACGCTAATGACACCGTATCCCAGGACAATGAGGAACAACCATAAGCCCGCTACCCCATAAGCCCACCAATTGCCCCACGAAGGCAAGTTAAATGATTCAGTACCATTGAGCGCATCGACAAAAATCCGATATAAGTAACCCCAGGTAATGAACAATAACCCAAAGGTTACAACCAACAACACGCCCCCCACCTCAACCCCAATTTGCTCGGTAAGAATCAGCACCAGCACCAGTACGGGCAGCAAATTTAATGCGCCGCCCGGAATAATTTTTTGCCACCAGCGTGGCGTCTGAAACAGAGTGCGAATGGTATTAACCAAAATAATGCCAAACATAGCTTTCCACATGTCAGACTGCGTCAAGTGCGCGTCCGAGATCGGCAATAATATCCTCGGCGTCTTCAATACCTACGGCATAGCGCACCAACTCATCAGCAATGCCAATTGCCAATCGGTCTTCGCGAGCTAACTCGTAATACGAAATAGATGCGGGATGCGAAACGAGGCTTTCCACACCCCCCAGACTGGCCCCGATACACGGGATTTTCAAGCGGTCAATAAAAGCCAGCGTACCTGCTTCATCCGCATCTAAATCAAAACTCACCAGCCCACCAAATCCACGCATCTGCGCTTTGGCAACATCGTGGTGTGGGTGGCTTTCCAAACCGGGATAATACACGCGCTTTACCCGATCGTTCTTTTCCAAAAACCGCGCCAACATCAGTGCCGTTTCATTTTGCTTGCCCATCCGCAGTGGAAAAGTCTTGATCCCCCGGATCAGCAAATAAGCGCAATGTGGATCGATCACCCCTCCCAAAATACCTCGATAGTCGCGAATCGCACCAACAAGGGGCGCATTGCCCAGTACAGCACCAGCCATCAAATCGTTGTGTCCGCCCAAATACTTGGTCGCCGAATGAATGACCAGATCGACGCCAAATTCGAGCGGACGCTGGTTTAAGGGTGTGGCAAATGTGCTGTCAATAATCGTCTTGAGCCGATGCCTTTTTCCAATATCTACCAGCTTTTCCAGATCGATCACATTGATATGTGGATTTAGCGGCTAG
>JAPOXY010000252.1 GCA_026706845.1 Gemmatimonadota bacterium | reverse complement strand
CGTCGAATGTGTTGTTTGAGCAGGTGGGGGGCGTGCGAAAGATGCTCGTCGTGCCGGCGGTCTCGATGCCGTGTCACTCACTGATAGTGCGCGAAATTTATATCTTCAGGAGCTAACACTGAGTTCATAGCTCACGACACATCTCGCCCTATCTTCAATCTTTCAGAACAAAAAAACACCTGATTATTGATCACCTCGCCTGTCTCTTTATCTGGATAACGGGACTCCCCATCAAAAAAGACAAAAGGCGGGTATTGCCCTGCGGGAATGGTATTGGCGCCTGTAGGACGTTCCAGATTCGCCTCGTTAAAAATCGCATCCTCTGGCAACGCGAGCCGTGTCTTCCAATCCCCATCCCCCTCATTCAAAGTCAACCAGACCAGACGCTTATCCTCTGTCTCCCAGTTTAAACCACGCGTGGGCTTGCCATCATTCCAGCCCTTGCCAAGAGGCTGAAATTCCAGCAACGCATAAAGAGTACCCGCTTCATCCACACTAAACGCACCCCGGCACCCCGTCGGACGGTGGTCTGGAAAACCCGCATCAATGGACTCCCGCTGCCAGACACCCTCTGCATCGAGATAAGCGTGAACAATCTCGCCCGGCTCATCCAAATGCGAAATATAGAGAACATGTGGACCCTCAGAAGAAACTACAATACAACCCTGTGCGAGAACCTCGGGACGGGGCATAGGTTCATGCCGCTCATCCTCCTCAGAACGAACGAGAATATCGAGTTGCTCCGGCCGCGCTGGCAACTCGACGCGCGTGCCATCGGCCCTCTCCCACGTCTCGCCACCATCTCGGCTACACATATAACACACAGCCTGATGTAGCCCGCGGTGATCGTAGGTCCCCCTCCCCTCGTAAAAATCTATCACAAGATGAAGAACGCCATCTGCACCGACAGCCATACCCGTCTGAAACGCACCATAACCCGTATAATCCTCACGCCGCTTAACCAATTTCCCGCGTTCTCGCCAGGCCTCACCCTTATCTTTAGAATAAAAATCCACACCATCCCAGCGATTGGATGAACGCACCGTCAAATAAAGCGCATCGTCCAAACCGCACACAACAACTGGATAGGTCCCCGACCCGGCTGGCTCTCCCTCTGTCCATTCACTCGCATCATTGGGCCGCACCGACCGCCGATACGTCACCGGCGAATTGTGACCACTCATAATAGCCTGCAAATAGCCCTGATGGTCAATAGTCATAACCGGACGCGCGTGATTATCGCGCCCCTGATTAAGCGTAAACGGTCCCAAACATTCGCCAGTATCGCGATCAAAAGTGCAAACCCTGTTAAAATAGCCCTCACGCGTAACATCCTGCCAGACCACATGCGTCCTACCCTCATGCGTAACAACCTTGTTCCCCGCGCCAGAAGTTGCGCGCTCACTGCCAATTTGAGAGATTAATCTGGTCACATTGAACTCCCTGTAATTGTATCATATCCCGAACCGCTCAAAAATCAGATACTGATACGAATGTTCTTCCCCCGCCTCATACAAACACCCAACATCGCCCTCGGGTAACAGAGCCAGACAGGAATACGCCGCTGGACCCTCGTGCAACAACTTTTCCCGGACCCACGTCTCTCCGCCATCCTCGCTCAAACGCACAGTCATATTCTCGCGCTCCCCGCGTCCCTTACCCGGATAAAACCGTTCCCCAGCTTCGGGACTTTCTACCGGCGTGAGCGACACTGGATTTGAAAAAAACAATCGGTCGCCTTCGCCTATCAAACTCGCCTGACATTTCGGACACGGCAAATTCGCATCGTGTACAACCTCTGACCAACTGTGTCCCCCATCTCCACTCACCGAAATCCCCCGCAACCCTTCGCTAAACGTCTGCATCCGAATATTCATCTTCAACGACCCATCCGCCAGTTCCACAACCTGACATTCATTCGCACCCGGTGTAATCAACGCGCTCATCTGCCACGTCGCCCCATGATCATCGCTGTAAATCGCATGCGAACCATTGCCATAAGTCTCATCCTCCCGATGATCGCACGGAATCACCAGCCGTCCCCTGTGTTCCCCCCGCTGCAACTGAATACCAACGCCCGGACCCGTCGCATACCAATTCCACGAAGGCTTCTTCACAACCGCAGTAATCTCCGTGGGATCTGCCCACGTCTTCCCATCATCCCCACTATGCGTAATAAACACATCGTCATTCTCTCGACAAAACGGCAACCAGATCACACCCGTATCACCATCCACCACGGGACACGGATTGCCAATCGTCACCTCCCCAGGCTCACCGTAAATCAACAACTGTTCAGACCACGTCTCCCCACCATCCTCTGACCGCTTCACCAACAAATCGAGATCCCCGTGATCTCCCCGCCCGGTGCGTCGCCCCTCGCAAAACGCCAGCAGTGTCCCCGCCTTTGTCACCAGCAATGCGGGAATGCGATACGTGTGATATCCATCTTGTCCACTGGTATAGACATGTGTCTTCATTTTTCCTCCCTTGTATTATGCTCCCTCCACAGGAACCAGACGCAGTGCATTCTCGCAATAAATCTTCCGCCTGACATCCTGCGGCAAATCCAACCCATCTATATGCACCTGCAACGCATTCCCCGGAGCATCGCGCCCAAACAACAAACGATCCTGATATTCAATCAAAAAATCTCGCCCCTCATCATCCATCCTCTGCAACGCATTCAAACCAGAACCCGCTGACAAATCCGCCCAGAGATTCGCATATTCTGCAAACAAATCGAATAAACGGCCACCCGGCACAATCTCACCCGAAGGATATGTCTCCGCATCCGTCGCCTCATCCCCGCTCACATGCCGCCAGAACCCAGGCGCGTGACCGACAAATATCGTATCTGGACACGCCTGCAGCGCCTGCTCCAGCGCGCCAATCTCCCCGCCATACCAATACTCCTGATACACCCCATTCAAAAACGGCGTATCAATATGCAAAACCACTGGCGCGCCCAACGCACCCGCCTTGCGAAATAACAAAATCGCACGCGGATCGTTCAACAACATCCGATAGCTCCACTCCCCACACACCCGAACGCCATGCGAATAATACGCCGCCTCAAAAAGTCCTGCCGCATCACCCTCCGACGGACAGGGACAATACCCCGCCACAAAACGATCCGGATACTTCTCACACGCCCGCGAAAGATCATTCAACGTCGTACCCGCGTGCGTGCCATCGGGCCGCGCATTGACCGGATTAAACACGCGATGGCTGCTCGCCACATGCTCACCCGGCGGCAAATACCACGTAAGCAACCACGCCACATCATACCCGAACTGATCCATCTCATTCAACACGCCCTCGGCATTCAAACCGTGATAATAAATGTGATTGTGCGCATCAATAATCATCGTACAAACCCCTGTTTCGTGATTTTCCTTGACGCAGATTCAATCCCCAAATAATATTAAGCGCCGCGTCATAAAGAAACACCCTAATTTTAATCCAATGTCCAACTCCAAACAATTAGACCTCTCGACAAAAATCGCCAAAAGGCTCACCCTCAAAAACCCCGTCATCATGGCATCGGGCACTTTTGGGCACGGCGCCGAATACGCGTCCCTCTTTGACCTGAGCAAAATCGGCGGCATCGTCACAAAAACCATCACCTATCACCCCCGGGCGGGCAACCCACCGCCGCGCACAGCCGAAACCCCATCCGGCATGCTCAACGCCATTGGCCTGACCAACCCGGGCATCGACGCATTCATCGCCGAAAAAGTCCCACCCCTCGCCGCGCTCAACACCGGACGCATCGTCAGCATAGCGGGAACATCGGACCGGGAATTTGCCGACATGGCCGCCCGATTCAACGACCTCGACGGCATAGACGCCCTCGAACTCAACATCTCATCGCCCAACATGAAAGACGGCGGCATGCTCTTTGGCTGTTCCGAGCGCGCCGCCCACAACGTAACCCGAGCCGTCAAAGCCGTATCGCAATTACCCATCATCGTCAAACTCACCCCAAACGTAACCGACATCGCCGCCATAGCCAGCGCAGTCGAAGAAGGCGGAGCAGACGGCATCGCCCTCATCAACACCCTGCTGGGCATGGCAATCGACATAGACACGCGCCGCCCCATCCTGGGAAATATCACGGGCGGTTTATCTGGCCCCGCGATCAAACCCGTCGCCCTCGCCCTGCTCTGGAAAGTCGTCGAACGGGTCTCTATCCCCGTCATCGGCATGGGCGGCATAGCCACAGCGCGCGACGCCATTGAATTCCTCATCATTGGCGCATCCGCCATACAGGTCGGAACCACGACCTTTGTTCGCCCCCTTGCAGCCCTGGAGATACTCGATGGCATTGCAGAATATTGCAAAACACACGAAATCGACCGCATATCCGACCTCGTCGGCAGCATGCAACCCCCTGCGGCGCATTAAAATCTCCCATCTGCTCTGCATCTTCCTCTGCGTCTCTATCATGGGATGTGCATCGCACCCCCGCTATCGCGGCAAACCCATCACAGAAAAACCCAAAGTCTCCAAACCCTCCAAAACAACCGCGTCTCCAAAATACCGATCATCTCAAATAGGCTACACATCCTACTACGCGCACAAATTTCACGGACGGCCAACAGCCAGCGGTGAAATCTACGACATGAACGGCTTATCCGCCGCACACCGCGAATTGCCCCTTGGCACCATCATTCGCGTCACCCACCTAAGCAATGGCAAATCCGTCGTCGTCAAAGTAAATGACCGCGGCCCCTTCGTTGAAGGACGCATCCTCGACCTCTCCCTCGGCGCAGCCAAAAAACTGGACATGGTCAACGAAGGCGTCGCCCGAGTCAAAATCGAAATCGTCAAATCCGTCAATTAGCCTCTTGTTTTTATTAACAAATACCCTATTTTTTACTGATGCCGCCAGTATCTCATCCCTTCAAACAAGGAAGCATGGTCATCCTCATGAATTACAACGACCATGCACCACCACACGTCCATGTTAAATATCAGGGAGACATTCGCAGCTATCGACTCGAAATTCGATCCAGAATCTGGCTTACTCCAGGCAGAATGTTACCCTCCTCTTTGCGACGATTGGTTGAAATCTGGGTAGAAGCACACGAAGATGAGTTAATCCAACAGTGGAACAATGCCCGACAAGGACAACCGATTTCTATCGTGGGATAATATGATGAAATGGAAAGAATGGCAAACCGCAGCAGACGATGCAACTCTGTGGGTAGATAACGAAGAAAAGGGGCTACTCAAAGCCGAATATCTGACCGCTTACGTCTTGCGCCTCTGGTTTGAAGAAGACCTCGATATTTCCATTTACGATCTGGATTTCTATCCGCTCTTTGTTGAAGAGAATCCAGGAGGCGTTTTTGAGTTGCTACGCAATAAGGAGCGATTTCGTCAGGCGATTGGCGACTATGCCTTGATCTGGCCCAATCCCGAAACAGGTGAATATGACGAACAAGCCATTGATCTTGCTCCCGAATGTGTGCGTTTTTTTTGTGAACGTTTTGGCAAAATTGTAAAAGGTCTCCAGAAGGAACAGGTCGCCTGATACTATTTTAACCAATCCATTCCCTCCTATTCCTCCTCTCCTTCCCCATCCCAATACTCATACATATCTGCAATAACATCATCAATCGGAGCGCGATGTGTTTCCACATCGCGAATAGTCGTTTGCTCTGCCGCTTCATCGAGCAAAGTGGGTATCGATATTTGCGCCGCGTCAAACGTAAAGTGATGGCGATTGTCTTCGCTCTCGACAAATTGAACGCCTGAAAGTTGCGGCGGAGACGTATCGGCAGTCTCAATAATGAGATGCCTGCGGTCCCCAAATTGACCGCGCAACTCCCGAAAATCCCCATCAAACGCGATATTGCCCTTATCGATCATCACAATGCGTCCCGCGAGCTGCTCCAGCTCATCCATATCGTGACTCGTAATCATAACCGTAACGCCCTTTTCCCGATTGAGACTCTTGATAAACTCCAGCATATTGCGTTTGGCAAGCACATCAACCCCGATGGTAGGCTCATCCAAAAAAAGAATCTCAGGCTCGTGCATAAGCATAAGCGCCAGATCCGCCCGCATCTTTTGCCCCAAACTGAGCTGACGCGCGAGACTATTGAAAAACGCGTCAATCCCCAGAAGATCCTTCACAAAATCGAGCATAGCATCATACCGGTCCCGGGGAATATCCCACACCACCCGCTTCCACTCAAAACTCGCCGCAACGGGCTGGTCCCACCACAACTCTGTCCGCTGACCAAAAACCACGCCAATGCGATTGACATAACGAACGCGATCCTTCATCGGATCCATACCCAGACAGCGAACCGTTCCAGAAGTAGGTGCAAGAACACTGGAAAGCAGCTTAACAGTCGTGGATTTTCCCGCACCATTGGGACCTGCATACGCCACGATCTCGCCGCGGCGAATCTCGAGATTCACCTTCTGCAACGCGCGAATCTCCCGGATATTGGGCCGAAACAAATTCTTGAAAACATCCCGAACCTTCTCCGAACGCTGGCGCTGGTAAAAAATTTTATCGACCTCGGTCAGTTCAACCGCGATGTCCGAAACCGAGGTAGCGCTGTGACCCGGTCTGTGCATAATGCTGCATTCCTTTTTTAAATAAAATCCATGCCATGAGGGACAAAACCATTGCCACAAGCGGCGTATGCCACAGGCTCGACGGCGCAATACCGAGCAACTGGCGGCAGGGATACCACGCGACAAAACCCACGGGCAAAACAGTAAGCATACTCGTAAGCACATAGCTGCTCAGCCCATCCAGCGGAAAAGACTTGAGCTGGAACATAAAATTGACCGCGCGACTGCTAATCTCCTCCGCGGCAACCGGTGCCCAAAAAGCCAGACTCCCCCACACAAAAGAAAAAGATAGCACAATCGCGCAGGAAGACGCGAGATTGCAAAAAAATATCAACCACCAGTACAGCGTAAACGCCGCATCAATCTGAAAAATAGCCCAGGACCAAATACCAATCCCCGTCAGCAAAGACCACGACCCGGAAAACGGCATAAACCCCTCGGTCAACAACCCCATCCACACCGGCTGGGGTTGCACGAGCGTATGATCCATCTGACCGCGCCCAATGCGGCGGCTAATCTGGAGCACATTATAGCTAAACCCCATATCTAAAAACCCGCGAACAAGCGCGGCATAACCCAGCATAAAAACAATCTGATCGCGCGACCACAGGCCAATACCTTCAAACCGCTCAGCCAGCAGAAAAACCGCTGTGACACCCGCGAGATTAAGAATGATATCAGAGACAATATTAATGAAAAAAAACCGAAAATCCCGCGTCATCCACATAAAATCCAGATAAGCCTGCACCCGCCAGCGGGCGAAGAGTGTTGTCAAAGTCTTCACAAAAATTAAACCTCCTGGATCGCGGCTCAACACCATGCCGCGATGACGATGGTCCTCCCTTTACTCTTCACACTTCATCGTGAACTGGTCTGGACTGCGACCAGTTGTACCCCGTTCCACACTTCTTTATCCCCCATGCGAAACCAGACGTTCGCGATTGGCATTCCAGAGCAGATGAGCGACGGGCCAGAGAACAACAGCCCAGAAAGCTTGAAGGCCCATGAGGAAAACGGGATCACCCGTACCCGTATAAATGCGCAGCGGCGCGGACGCCAGCGAAGCAAAAGGCAAAAAAGTCAGAACATCCCCAATACCCCAGGGCATCAATGCAAGAGGAATAATCGCGCCCGACAACAAAACACTCACCGCATCTCGAATCTGTGTCAAAGCATAGACATGTTGCTCCAGCAAAACCATAAAACTCGCAAAAATGAAATCAAACGCCGCACCGATAGCAATGCCCAAAATCAAACTACACAAAAACAAAACCCCAGCAAACGCGCTCTCCGGCAATGGATCGACCCCCAGAAGGGGCGCCAGACAAAAAAGCGGCAGTGAAAACAAAATGAGATTGGGCAAACCCGAACCAAACATCTCCGCCATAAACTGACCGTAAATACCCACCGGGCGCAAAAAGCGATTGGCAATATCCCCGCGCCAGAGCGCCCCATCCAGACCTGTACGCACAGAAATCTGCCCGGCAAAAACCTCGGCAATCAGAGTATAAGTAAGCACCGCATTGCGCGTCATCCCAGAAACCTCCCCTGTCTCAGGCAACAACATCCGCCACAGAGAAAGCAGGAACACCACGCGCAACAGGCGCAAAGCAGAGCCACCGACAAGAACCCACCCCTTGTCATCCAGAGAACGGGTGGCAACCATGATAATTGTCTTGAGATGTTTATGGGTTGTAATGAACATCATAGAATCCGATCTACCGTATCCATCGCCTGCACAATACAATCGGGAATCGCCGACCCGCGATAAGCACTCCCCGTCAAAAACAACCCACCCACCTGCGCGGCGAGACCCTCCATCTCAGCCACGCGCTCCAGATGCCCCACATCGAACTGGGGGCGTCCTCTTCTCCAGCGAAAAATGCGCGCAAACAGAGGATCACCCGTCAACCCCATCAAATCTTCTAACTCCTCGCGCGACAGTGCAATCAGCGCCTCATCATCCAGATCCACCAGATCTTCCTGCCCTGCTCCCCCCACAAATGTACGCACCAGAACCCCATCGTCCGGCGCGCGAAAATCCAGCTTAGTCGAAACCCATGTACACGCCGTAATCCGCCGCCCCTCGTGTTTCGGCGACAAAAAACCAAACCCCTCAAAATCGTGTTGTCCCTCAACATCTCTCTTACGATACGCCAGAGAAACCGTCGCCGTTGAAACATAGCGAATATCGCGCAACAAAAGACTCAAATCCGGCGCAAAATCCGTCACCAGATCAGCCGTCACATAAGCCGGCGTCGCCATCACCACGGCATCTGTCCCCATCACCTCCTCACCTGCGACCACCTCAAATCCACCATCCACCTTTCGCACAGCCCCAACCGCAACACCCCGGCGCAAATCCCCATCCAAACCCGTAACCAGAGCATCAGCCAACTCACCCATCCCACCGACCAGCGTTTGAAACATCGCAGTCCCCGTGGATGCGCGCGTCTTCCTCATCGCCCGCACGCCCTTGATCAAACTCCCATAGCGCTGCTCCATCGCCACATACATCGGAAACGCGCACTGCATACTCAAACGCTCTGCATCTGCACTGTGGATACCCGCCAGCATCGCCCCGCCAATATTCACAGCCTCCTCGCCCAATCGTCGCCGAATAAAACTCGCCAGACTCTCATCGCCCTCGTCTCTCCGCCGCGGCACAAACACCTCCAGCCCCATCCTCACCTTCCCAGAAAACGAATACAGCGGTGACGTCACCAGAGACCAAAACCTCGCGGGCACCAGAGAAAAATCCTCCGGAAAAGCCACCAGCTTCCCATCCCGCACCAAAAACGTCCGCTGCCGATCATTATTCGTCGAAATCAGCCGATCCGCCAGCCCCAGATCCTTACACAATTGGATACCCGCGGGCTTTTGCGTCAGCAGCAAATCCGGACCGCCCTCAATCAAAAAACCATCCACCGACTCCGTCGCAATCATCCCACCCCATCGGTCGCTGCGCTCCAGCAAGGCATACTGGACATCCCGATCCTGTTCTCGCGCTCTTTTTTCCAAATAAAAAGCGGTCGCAAGACCCGCTATGCCACCGCCAATAATAGTTATATGCATATCGCTATCAGCCTTCTGCTTTCAAATCACCTCTTCCACGGCATCGGCAATCGCCTCGATAAACACGGGATCGCTATTCATCATCTCTGTGCGCGCCAGGCGAATCCCGCATTCTTGCGCAATCTCCTGGCAACCGATATCAATATCGTAAAGCACCTCGACGTGATCGCACACAAAACCAATAGGCGAGACCAGAACATCGCGATAATTGCCAGAAGCCAGTGCCGGAATCACATCTTCAATCTGCGGACCCAACCAGGGCTCGCCCGTATGTGCGGCACTCTGATATGAAAACATCCAATCCACTGGACCCAATCGATCGACAATCGCCTGGGCATTGCGCTTTAATTCATCGTCATAGGGATCGCCCATCTTCAACAACCGCGCCGGCAAGCTATGCGCTGAAAAAACCACCTTTGCCTTCCGCCTCGCATCCTCCGGAAACTTCTCCAACCCCGCCCCCACCTTTGCCGCCTGCGCCTCAATCAACCGGGGCTGATCGCACCACGAATTGACATAGACAAAATCAATAGCACTACCCACTTCTCTTTGTGCATCCTCGACCTTCTGCTGATACAGCCCAATACTCATCTGAGAATAATGCGGCGCCATCACAATACCCACAGCCTTTTCAACACCATCCCCCTGCATCTTGGCCACCGCCTCCACAATCCGCGGCTTCCAGTGACGCATCCCCGTATATGCCTTCACACTCCGCCCGCGCTTCTTCAACACCGCCTCAACATGCCCTGCCTGCTCAAACGTGCGTTCATTCAGCGGCGACTTGCCACCGATCTGCGCGTAGCGACTGCGAAACTCCGCCACAAACTCTGGCGACATCGGCCTCCCACCCCGAATATCACTCAAATAAGCCGCCATATCATCCAGCGAATCGGGGCTGCCATAAGCCATTAAAAGCACGCCTACTGTCTTCTCATTGCGCCGTATATTCATGCACAAAATCAACCAATTTCCGCACATGCTCCACAGGTGTGCGCTGTAAAATCCCATGACCCAAATTAAAAATATGCCCCGGCTTTCCCCTCACCGAATCCAATATGCGCCTCGTCTGCCGCTCTATCTCCTCAAAAGGCGCGAACAACACAACGGGGTCCAGATTGCCCTGCACACCCACATCATCGCCCAAACGACGCCACGCCAAATCTATATCAACCCGCCAATCAACGCCAATAACATCGCCCCCCGCCTCTTTCAACAACTCGAGAATACCCGCCGTGCCCGTGCCAAAATGAATAAGCGGCACATCCACCTCTTCTTTCGCAATCGCAATCGCCTTTTGCGAATGCGGCAACACGTACTCGCGATAATCTGCCGGACTCAACGCACCGACCCAGCTATCAAACACCTGCAATGCCCCGGCACCCGCCCTGACCTGCGCGATGAGATAATCGCCTATCGCCGTCGCCATCATATCCATCAGACGATGCCATTGCGCAGGCTCGCCATACATCAACCCCTTGGCAATCTCGTAATTGCGCGACGAACCACCCTCCACCGCATAACAAACCAGCGTAAAAGGCGCCCCCGCAAAACCGATCAGCGGAACGCGACCATTGAGTTCTGCGACAGCCATCCGAATGGCATCACCGGCATAAGGCATCGCCTCTTCGGCGGGACTCACGGTCAACGCATCGATATCTGCCACCGTGCGAATCGGATTGTGAATAACCGGACCTTCGCCCTTTAAATAGTCCAGATCCAAACCCATCGACTCGAGAATCGGCAGCAAATCCTGAAAAATAATCGCAGCATCCACATCATAGGCGTTCACGGGTTGCATCGTAATCGCCGTAGAGATCTCGGGCGTCTTCACCATATCGAGAAAACGATAGCGATCGCGATACGTCCAGTAAGCCTTCATATACCGCCCGGCCTGACGCATAAACCAGACAGGCGTCGCATCCACACACTCGCGACGACACGCCTTTAGAAAACGGCCTGAACCATCACCCATCGTCCATCCCCTCCAGCACCCGCATCAAATCCTCCAGCGACACAATTTCTTCTCCCGTCCTGAGAGACTCTGGCGCGGCATCTTCCCCAGAAGTACCAAACACAAACCACTCAAACTCGCGCAAAAACTTCAGACAATGCCACTCACCTGTGCGCGCGTAATCTTCGCTACACAACTCCCGTGGAATCGGGCACCCGTCGTAAAGCCCGCGGGGACACGGCCTGCGTTTTTTTCCCATCCCTGCACCTCACAAAATTTTGAGATGTTGATCCAGTTCGTAACCCGTCACCTGCGCCCTGTAATTGGCCCATTCGATCTTCTTATTCGCAATAAACTTCTCAAAAATGTGATCGCCCAGGGCATCGCGAAGCAAATCGCTACCCTCGGCGAGATCAATAGCCTGTGACAGATCCAGAGGCAGAGTCTTAATACCCGCTTCCTCCCGTTCAACACGGGACATCTCAGCCACATTTTTTTCCATAGGCGGTGGCACGTCATAGCGCTTTTCAACACCCTCCAACCCCGCAGATAGCATAATTGCAAATGCCAGATAGGGATTGCAGGCCGGATCGGGCGACCGGTATTCGATGCGCGTAGTACTCTCCTTATCCAGAGAATAGGCCGGCACGCGCACCAGATCCGATCGGTTGACCACCGACCACGTCGTGTACAAAGGCGCTTCATAACCCGGCACCAACCGCTTATACGAATTCACCCACTGATTGGTCACCAGCGTTATCTCACAGGCATGTCTGAGCAAGCCCGCAATAAAATACCGCGCCGTATCCGACAGATGGTATTCATCTTCAGCATCGTAAAACGCGTTATTCTCTCCCCTGAACAGCGACATATTCGTGTGCATACCATTGCCATTGACGCCAAAAATGGGCTTGGGCATAAACGTCGCCCAAACGCCGTGTTTCACCGCAATCTCCTTCACCACCAAACGGTAGGTCATCGCATTGTCCGCCATCGTCAGCGCATCGGTATAAAGCAAATCGATCTCGTGCTGGCTCGGCGCGTCCTCGTGATGACTGGACGCCACCTCAATCCCCATCTTCTCCAGCGTCAACACCGTATCCCGGCGCAAATCGCTCGCCACATCCAGAGACGTCTGATCAAAATAGCCCCCCTCATCCAAACCCTTGAGAGGAACCTCGGGTTTTTCAAAATAGAAAAACTCCATCTCTGGACTGACGTAAAACGCAAAACCCATATCGCCTGCGCGTCTCAAATTCTTTTTCAGCACCCAGCGCGGATCTCCCCGATATGGTTTGCCCCCCGGCTGGAGAATATCGCAAAACATACGCGCAACCGTACCGCCTTCTTGAGGACGAAAAGGCAGCACCTGAAAAGTATTGGGATCGGGCATTGCGATCATATCGCTCTCGTCAATGCGCGCAAAACCCTCTACGGACGACCCATCAAAACCGATCCCCTCGGTCAAAGCGCCATCGAGTTGCTCAACGGGAATGGCGACACTCTTTAGAAATCCCAAAATATCCGTAAACCAGAGCCTGATAAATTTGACCCCGTGTTCTGACGCGGCATTCAGCACGTATTCGCGGCTTCCTTCATTCATGGTTATGACCTGTATTTTGTACGACAAGAACCGGGACGGCACAGGGGCCGTCCTCTACGGTAATATTGTGATTTGTAGGGGCGACCCCCTGTGGTCGCCCGCTTACCCTGAAACAACGCGGAAATAATGGTCAAACGTACGCTTATTATATTTCCAGCAGGTTTCATAAGTGTTTCGCTAATATTAAAACTCAAGTTGTGTGGTATAAAGCAGAAAGACTATAAGCCAAAAACACGACAGTGACCATATATCGTTTTTTTTCACCATATATAGTGAGAAAGATCTAAAATGCGGGTTGGTTTTTTTTAGAATAAAAAAAATATATCTTTATTAGAAATAATCTTTTATGAATAAAATTATTTGTAGAAATCCAAATTGGCATAGTTATTGCATGCTAAAGGGTAGTGTTAATGATATACCAGCTATCCATCAACACAATCGTTTCTTGAGAGGGTGATTACTTGCTTCCCATATTAAAAGAATGTCTGAAGTTACCCTGCTTTAGTGGATAGTGTAGAAGTTTCAACCCCATCTTCCTGCGCTTATTCCTTACCACCCATTCCAAGAAGGAGGACCATCGTGAAGAAAACTCGAACATTACTCACCATTCCCGTTGTCGGACTGCTCGTACTGGCCGGCGTCTTTTCCAATGCGCCTCCCGCCCTGGCAGAATGTGAACTCCCTCTCGGCGCGACGCCTCCTGTGGAACCGCATACGACGGCGCAACAGGTGGAAAACGGCAGCGCCACCCTGATTACCTACCACCTGTCCAGCCCCGGTCCGGTGCAACTGGTGATCTACAATGTGCTGGGTCAGCCGGTACGCACATTGGTGGATCAGTCCCAGGCTGCTGGCTCCTACCAGATTCGGTGGGATGTCCTCGACCAGCGGGGCGTCTCACTATCGACGGGGATCTACATCGCACGTCTGAGCTATCCTGGCGGGGTACAGACGCAACGGCTACTCTACCTCAAGTAGCGCCGAATAAAAAATTTATTTGCTTACCAGGGCATCTTCATGTTATTCTTCCTGCGCTTATTCCTTACCACCCATTCCCAAAAGGGAGGACCATCGT